>JBJHAZ010000097.1:0-7238 GCA_050485225.1 Gammaproteobacteria bacterium | reverse complement strand
ACCAGGAGCTGATCGACCTGATGCGCGCCCGGGACATCTGCATCACGCCCACCCTGACCCGCGAGGTGTCCGTCTACATCTACGCCGAGCGTCCCGACTTCTTCGACGACCCCTTCTTCTTGGCCCACGCGGACCCGGAAGTACTGGAAACCCTGCAGCAGGAGGAGGTGCAGGCGCGCTTCCGCGGCCCGGATGCCGACTATTACCGGGCGGCGCTGCCGCTGGCCATCGACAACATGATGACGCTGCACCAAGCCGGCGTGCGCATCGCCATGGGCACGGACAGCGGCCCGCCGGCGCGCTTCCAGGGCTACTTCGAGCACATGGAAATGGCCATGATGCAGGACGCCGGCATGAGCCCCCGCGAGGTGCTGCTGAGCGCCACCCGTGATGCCGCGGCCTGCATGGGCATCGACGATACGGTAGGCACCCTGCAAGGGGGCCAATCCGCCGACTTCGTGGTGCTCGATGCCAATCCTCTGGAGGACGTGCACAACCTGCGCCGTATCGAGGCTGTCTATATCGGCGGCATTCGGGCGAACGACTGATGCATCATTCGCCCGCCATCGGGCGATTGTCACGGTACTGACCCTGTCGCCGCATTGCCCTTGTCACCGCATTGCCCTTGTCATCGGTCCCACGCTGGTGGAAGAATGACGTTTCAGCCCAAGGATGCGACCCATGAGCAGTACCCCATGGCGGGAGCAACTCCGCACCCGACTCAAGGATCCGACGCAGGCGGTGTTTTTCGCCATCTTGGCCCTGATGATCCTGTGGTTCGGCAGCGGCATCCTGAGCCGCTCGCTGACCACCACTCCCGAAGCTCCCGAAACACCGCCCCCCTCGGTGGCCGCCAGCTGGAGCACGGCGCAGTCCATCACCCGGGAGCTGGTGCTGTACGGCGACATCGAGCCCTCCCAGATCGCCACGCTGCGCGCCCGGGTGGACGGCATCGTCGAAGAGGTCGTCACCGTGGGAACCCGGGTGTCGCCCGGCGATGAGCTGGCGCGCCTGTCGAGCGACGATCGCGAAGCCCGCCACGCCCGCGCGCGGGCACAGCTGCGCTCGGCGGAGCTCGACTACGAGGCCCAGAAGAAGCTCGCCGAGCGCGGCATGACCACGCCGTCGGAGCTGGAAAACCACCTCGCCCAACTGGAGGCCGCTCGCGCCGAGCTGCGCAGTATAGAAGTCGAGGTGGCCAACACACGGGTCAGGGCGCCGATCGAGGGCGACGTGAACCGGGTCATCGCCGACATCGGCAGTTATGTCAGCACCGGCGGGGAAGTGCTGGAGGTGGTGGACAACGACCCCCTGCTGGCGGTGGTCTATCTGCACCAGTCGTCCATCGGGCGGGTGCGACCCGGCATGTCGGCACAGGTGCACTTCTTCGGCGATCAGCACCGCGAGGGCATTGTCAGCTTTGTCGCCCCGGTGGCCGATGCGCGCACCCGCACTTTCCGGGTCGAGATCACCATCGACAACCCGGAACTCGATCTGCCATCGGGCCTGAGCGCCGAAGTGGTGATTCCGGTGGAAACCGTCAAGGCCCACCGCATCTCCGCCGCGCTGGGCCGGCTCGACGCCCAGGGGCAGGTCGGCATCAATGTGGTGGACGAGGACAACCGCATCGCCTTTGCACCCATCGAGGTGGTACGGGCACAGGCGGACGGCCTCTGGGTAACCGGCCTGCCCGAACGGGCCCGGGTGGTCACCATCAGCCAGGGGGCGCTGACACCGGGTCAGGTGGTAGACGTACGCGACACACCCGAGGAGTTTCTGGAAAGCACCGGCCTGCGCAATGAGCCGGAAGCGACGGAGCCGCACGAGGAGGCGCACTAGTGCGCACCGTGATCTCGGCCGCCTTCACCCGCATACGCACGGTCCTGCTGATGCTGGTGCTGATCCTGGTGGCGGGCGCCTATTCCTACATCACCATTCCCAAGGAAGCGACGCCGGAAATCGACATCCCCTACTTCATTGTCAACATCACCTATCCGGGGATTTCCGCCGAGGACAGCGCCCGCCTGCTGGTGGAGCCGATGGAGCGCAAGCTGCAGACCCTGTCCGGCCTGCGCAAGATGACGGCCCGGGCCGGCGAGGGGTTTGCGTCCATCACCCTGGAATTCGAGCCCGGCAGCGACCAGCAAGCGGCCCTGCAGCAGGTTCGCGACGAAACCGACAACGCCACCCCCGACCTGCCGGCCGGGGCGGACGTACCCGTGGTCAATGAGGTGGACCTGTCGCTGTTCCCGATTCTGACGGTGGCGCTGTCCGGCGACATCCCCGAGCGGGACCTGATCCGGCTGGCACGGGAGCTGGAAGACCGCATCGAAACCATCACCGGTGTGCTCGAGGTCAACCTCTCCGGTGATCGCGAAGACCTGCTCGAAATCGTGATCGACCCCATCGCACTGCAGGCCTATGACATTTCTCCCCAGGAAATTGCCCAGGCAGTGCGCCGCAACAACCAGCTGATCACCGCCGGGGCCTTCGACACCGGCGCCGGCCGTATCGGCCTGTCGGTGCCGGGCACCATTCAATCGGTCGCCGATGTACTGACCATGCCGGTCCAGGTCACCGACACCGGCGTAGTGCGCATCCAGGATATCGCGGAAGTACGCCAGACCTATCAGGACGCGGTGAGCTTTGCCCGCATCGACGGCCAGCCCACCATCGGCCTCGACATCAGCAAGACCAGCGGCGCCAACATCATCGACACTGTTGCCGCCATCAAGGCGACTGTCGACGAGATGAAGCCGGACTGGCCCGAACGCCTGCGCGTGGATTACCTGCAGAACCAGGCCGAGGACATCGAAGATCTGCTGTCCGACCTGCAGAACAACGTGGTGGCCGCCGTACTGCTGGTCACCCTGACCATGATCCTCGCGCTGGGCCTGCGGGCCGCGCTACTGGTAGCGGTGGCTATCCCGGGCGCCTTTCTCGGTGGGGTGCTGGCCATCAACCTGCTGGGCTATACCCTCAACATCGTGGTGCTGTTCGCGCTGATCCTGGTGATCGGGATGCTGGTGGATGGCACCATCGTGGTGGTGGAACGCGCCGAGCGGCTGCGCGATCAGGGTCAGGATGCCCGCAACGCCTTCCTGCACTCGGCCCGGCGCATGTGCTGGCCCATCATCGCCTCCACCGCCACCACCCTCGCAGTGTTTGTGCCGCTGCTGTTCTGGCCGGGCATCGCCGGCCAGTTCATGTTCTACCTGCCGGCGACGGTGATCGTGACGCTGACCGCCTCACTGCTGATGGCGCTGATCTTCGTACCGGCCTTCGGTAGCCTGTTCAAGGGCAACGCAGCCGCGGCGCCGCTCGCACCGCCCTCCCGCCACATGGACACCTACCGGCGCGCGCTCGCTTATCTCATCGACAAACCGGGGTTCGCCATCGGCCTGAGTCTGTTGCTGCTGCTGTCAGCCTTCTTCCTGTACGGGCTGCTCGGCCGCGGCTTCGATTTCTTTCCTGCGGTGGAGCCGGAACGGGCGCAGGTGCAGATCCGCGCCGATGGCAACCTGTCGGTTCAGGAATCGGATCGCCTGGTCCGCATGGTAGAGAACCGCATCATCGGCACCGACGGGGTGGACCGGGTCTACGCCCGCACCATCGGCTCGGTGGAAGCGCGTCTGGCGGCCAATGTGGACCCGGATGTGATCGGCACGCTCCAGATCGACTTCACCGACTGGCGCGCCCGAGAGCGGGCGGCGCTGATCATCGACCGTATCCGCACCAAAACCGGCGACCTGCCGGGGATCGGTATCCAGGTCGAGGAGCAGCGCGCCGGCCCCGGAGAAGCCCGCCCGGTGCAGGTGGAGATTTCCGCCAGTGACCGCGAGCTGCTGGGGCAGGCCGCCAACCGGCTGCAGGCGCTGATGGAACGACAGGGACGCTTCGTGGACGTGGGCAGCGACGTGCCCCGACCCCAGACGGAGATCCGGGTGCGGGTCGACCGCGAACAGGCCGCCCTTTACGGAGTGGACATCGAGACCCTGGGCAGCACCGTGCAACTGCTGACCAACGGTGTGCTGCTGGGCTCCTATCTGCCCGACTTCGCGCCAGACGAGGTGGACATCCGCCTGCGCTACCCGGCCCGCGAGCGCACCTTTGCCCAGCTCGTGCACCTGCGGGTGCCCACCCAGGACGGCCGGGTGCCGATCGTCAACTTCGTCTCCCTCGAGCCCGGTCCCGCTGCCACGGTCATCAACCGGGTCAATGGCCGCAATGTCCAGACCCTCTCCGCCGGCCTCCTGCCCGGCACCACCGTGGCCGAGGAGCTGACGCGCCTGCGCGAGGCCATCGATGCGGAAGATTTCCCCGACGGCGTGGACATCCGCTTTGCCGGCGAGATCGAGGACCAGCAGGAAGCGGTGGAATTCCTGATCGTGGCCTTCTTTCTCGCGCTGTTCCTGATGTTCCTGGCACTGCTCACCCAGCTCAACAGCTTCTTCCAGAGCGGGCTGGTGCTCTCGGCCATCGTCTTCTCCCTTGCCGGGGTACTGATCGCCCTCATCATTCGACAGGAACCCTTCTCCATCGTGATGAGCGGTATCGGCGTGATGGCGCTGGCGGGCATCGTGGTGAACAACAACATCGTACTGATCGACGCCTACAACGAGTACCGCGAGGATGGCATGGACGCGGTGGCGGCAGCCCTGCAGGCGGGTACCGAGCGACTGCGACCGGTCCTGTTGACCGCGATCACCACCATCATCGGCCTGATGCCCATGATGCTGGGGATGACCATCGACTTCAGCGGCCGGGACATCTACTTCGGCGCGCCCTCGGGCCAGTTCTGGATCCAGTTGTCCACCGCCATCGTGGGTGGACTCACCTTCGCCACCCTGATCACGGTGCTGCTCACCCCGACCCTGCTGGCCTGGCACGGCCGGCGCCAGTAGTGGGGCGCGGGCGCGGTTGCCACACCCCGGCCCCAGTGGCTAGTATTCACCCCCTCGGCACCGTGTCGCCGCGACACCGCCCTCCGGACGGCGACCCATTGAGCCAGGTCAACTGCCCTGCACTCTGCTATGGTCAGCGGGTGGCAGATTATTAAAGTAAACGACCAGGCCGATTGACCCACCAGGCCGGCCGGACGGCAGCTCGGCCGGTTTCCATAAAAGAATCCACACATCAGAACCAAGGAGAACCCACCATGGCGATCGATCCGACCAATCCGGTCCCGCCACAGTTTCCCCGCATTGCCGGCCACGACAACATCCCCGATCACGTGCCTCCGGAGCTGGTGCACTCTGTCGGGCTGACCATGGGACCCGAGTTTCTCGCCGCTCCCCACGATTTCATGGCCAAGCTGCACGATCGCATGCCGCCCATCTGGTACGACGTGAGCCCCATCGGCAACGCCTGGCAACTGCGTCGCTATGAAGACGCCTTCCACATGCTGCGCAACTACGAGGTGTTCTCCAACGAAGGCGCCACCCCGTTCCCGCGCGATCCCAATGATTACTTCTACTTCATTCCCATCGAGATCGACCCGCCGGATCACCGCAAGTACCGCGCGATCCTCGACCCGGTGTTCTCGCCCAAGGGCATTGCCACCCTCGAGGACAACATTCGCCAGCGTGCCAACGACCTGATCGACCAGTTCATCGACAAGGGCGAGTGCGAGTACACCGAAGACTTCGGCCGGCCGCTGCCGGTATCAGTATTCCTCGACCTGATGGGGCTGCCGCAGGAGAAACGCGACATCTTCGTGAAATGGGCCATGGAGCTGCTGCACTCCAACGATCGCCAGATCATGGGGCAGGCCATGCACTCCATTTCCACCTACCTGAAAGAGGCCATCGCCGAGAAGACCGCCAACCCCGATGACAAGGTGATCAGCCGCATCATCCAGGCCAAGGTGGACGGTCGCGCCATGACCGACCCGGAGATTTTCGGCTTCGTGACCTTCCTGTTCATCGGTGGTCTCGACACCGTGTTCGCCACCCTCAACAACATCTGGGTGTGGCTCGGCCAGAACCCGGAGCGCGTCAAGGAGATGGTCGCCGACCCCGACAACATCAACAACCAGGTGGAAGAGCTGCTGCGCGTGTTCGCGGTCACCTTCTCGGGCCGCATGATCGCCAAGGATTACGAACTGCACGGCGTGAAGATGAAGAAAGGCGACCGCATTACCGCGATCCTGCCCACCGCCAACTTCGACCCCGAGGTGTTCCCCAACCCGACCGAGGTGCAGTTCGACCGCCCGCGCAAGCCGATCCTGTCCTTCGCCGGTGGTCCCCACAGCTGCATGGGTGCCCACCTTGCTCGCCTTGAGGTAAAAGTTTCCCTGCAGGAGTGGCTGCGCCGCATTCCCGAGTTCAAGCTGAAGGACGGCACCCAGCTCGAGTACCGTCCGGGTGGTGTGATCGGGCCGGAGCACGTGCCGCTGGTCTGGTAGGACCACGGACCTCCGGCCCACTGGTGGCCGAATTCGCCGGGCAGTGGTGTTTCGCTGCCTGGCGGCTGCTTCAGGCCTGCGGCTTTTCGGCCTGCCCCGTCAGGCCTTATCCGTCCGCAGCCTCGCCCGTGATGGCGGCTTCCAGCCGCAAGACTTCAGCCAGCGCCTGTGGCCGGGTGTTCATTACCTGATGCCCCGCATCGATACTGATATGCCGCTGCGCTCCGAACCGTTCGGCAAATGTCCGCTGCCAGTTCATGGGCAGAATATTGTCCTGCAGGCAGAAGACGTAACTGACCGGCACGGCATCATTCGCCGCAGGAAGCCAGTCGGTAAAGCTGTACGTCGGGGCAGGCCAGTTGTCGTGACCCAGCTTCGCCACGAAGGACTCGGCCTGGGCGGGGTTCATCTCGGTGCAGAACAGTTGCCGGAAACCCTCGCGGCTGCCGATGCGCTTCCGGTCAAAGGGCCAGCCCACCTCGTACTCACTGGCGCCGTGAAGCCCGGAACCCATCATTCCGATGACGTCTTGTCCGGGCAGGGGAATGGAGCAGGACACATACACCAGCCGCCGGAACAACTCGGGACGAAGAGCCGCCATGAAGGGCAGCACTTGCCCGGCCTGAGAGTGCCCGACCAGCACCACATCGCGCAGACCCTCCGCCCGGATGTCCTCGACCAGTTCGCGGGCAATGGCGCGGTTGTCCAGGGTCGAACCGGCCCGGTCACGTTTCTTGCCGCAACCGGGCACATCCAGCGCCAGCCAGCGCCCACCATGGGCGCCCATCTGGGTGCCGAGCGCATCGATCAACTCATCCCACACCCAGCTGCC
>JBJHAZ010000096.1:0-7249 GCA_050485225.1 Gammaproteobacteria bacterium | reverse complement strand
GCTCAGCCGACCGTGGGTGGTGGTGGCGGGATGGACAATGGTGGTCTTGGTGTCGCCCAGGTTGGCGGTGAGCGACAGCAAGCGGGCGCTGTCGAGCACCCGCCAGGCCTGCTCGCGCCCACCGGTCACCCGGAAGGACAGCACGCCGCCAAAACCACTCTGCTGCCGCGCGGCCAGGGCATGACCGGGATGGCTTTCGAGCCCCGCGTAGTACACCTGCTCCACCTTCGGATGGGCCTCGAGCCAATGAGCCAAGGCCAGTGCATTGGCCGAGTGCGCCTTCATGCGCAGGCCGAGGGTTTCCAGCCCCTTGAGAAAGACCCAGGCGTTGAAGGCGCTCATGGTGGGGCCGCAGCTGCGGATAAAGCCCAGCACCTCGTTCATATGCTCGGAACGGCCCACAGCCACCCCGCCAAGACAGCGCCCTTGACCATCCAGGTACTTGGTGGCCGAATGCACCACGATGTCGGCACCGAGCGCCAGCGGGCGCTGCAGGGCCGGCGTGCAGAAGCAGTTGTCCACCACCAGCAGGGCGCCGTGGCGATGGGCCAGTGACGCCAGCGCCTCGAGATCGGCCACTTCACAGAGGGGATTGGACGGTGTTTCCACAAACAGCGCACGGGTCTTCGAGGTCACGGCCGCTTCCCAGCCGGCCAGGTCGATCAGGTCCACAAAGCTGACCTCGACGCCGAATTTGCGCAGAAACTTGTCCAGCAGCACGGTGGTGGTACCGAACACACTGCGCGAGCAGATAACGTGGTCGCCGGCCTGCAGCAGCGCCATGAACGTGCTCAGGATGGCCGCCATGCCGGAGGCGGTCGCCACCGCCTGCTCGCCGCCCTCGAGGGCGGCCATGCGCGCCTCGAAGGTGGCTACCGTGGGGTTGGTGTAGCGGGAATAGACGTTGCCCGCCGCTTCACCGCTGAAGCGGTCGGCCGCCTCCGCCGCACTGGCAAAGACATAGCTCGACGTCAGAAACAGGGCTTCGGAATGCTCCCCATGGAGCGTGCGCTCATAGCCGGCGCGGATCGCCAGGGTATCGAGCCCGGCGGTGGCGAGGGGGTCGTCGTCGCCAAAATCAGTCACGGCACAGCCTCCTGGGCGTTGTTGTGCAGCCCCACCACACCGGCGGAGTTGTCCTGCTGCTTGCGTTTGCCGTTGCGGGCGTCGTCGTTGCGCAGGGCATCGAGGCGCGCCAGGTAGGCATCGTCCACGTCGCCGGTCACGTAGTCGCCGGTGAACACGGCGCAGTCGAACCGCTTGATGCCGGGGTTGCCCTCGCGGGCGCTCTCCACCAGATCCTCCAGGTCCTGGTAGATCAGCCAGTCGGCGCCGATGATCTCGCCCACCTCGTCATCGGTGCGATCGTGGGCGATCAGCTCCTTCGCGCTTGGCATATCGATGCCGTAGACATTGGGATAGCGCACCGCCGGTGCGGCCGAGGCCATGTACACCTTGTTGGCCCCGGCGTCCCGGGCCATCTGGATAATCTCCCGCGACGTGGTGCCGCGCACGATGGAGTCGTCCACCAGCAGCACGTTCTTGCCCTTGAACTCCAGCTTCACCGGGTTGAGTTTCTGGCGCACCGACTTCTTGCGCTGGCCCTGCCCCGCCATGATGAAAGTACGGCCGATGTACCGGTTCTTCATGAAGCCTTCACGGAACTTGAGCTGCATGCGCTCGGCAATCGCCTGGGCCGCCACACGGCTGGTATCCGGAATGGGAATCACCACGTCGATGTCGTGATCGGGCTTGAGCCGCATGATCTTGTCCGCCAGGTGCTCGCCCATGCGCAGGCGACTCTTGTAGACGGCGATGTTGTCGATCATGGAGTCCGGCCGGGCAAAATACACCTGCTCGAAAATGCAGGGCACCAGCTCGGTATGCTCGGCACACATGCGCAAATGCAGATGACCATCGGTATCCACATACATGGCCTCGCCGGGCTGCAGATCGCGCTCGACCTTGAAGCCCAGCACATCCAGGGCGACGCTTTCGGACGCCACCATGTACTCGGTGCCGGCGGCGGTCTCGCGACTGCCGAACACCAGCGGTCGGATGCCGTGGGGGTCGCGGAAGGCCACCAGGCCGTAGTTGGCGATCATGCTGACCACGGCATAGGCGCCGCGACAGCGGCGATGAACCCGCGACACGGCGGCGAAAATGTCTTCCGGCCCCGGCCGCAACTGGCCCTGCAGTTGCAACTCGTGGGCAAACACGTTGAGCAGTACTTCCGAATCGGAGTCGGTGTTCACATGACGCATATCGGTCTTGAACAGGTGCTCCTGCAACTCCTCGGAGTTGGTCAGGTTGCCGTTGTGGGCCAGGCAAATCCCGTAGGGCGAGTTGACGTAGAAAGGCTGAGCCAGCGCCGGTCCGGTGCTGCCCGCAGTGGGGTAACGCACGTGGCCGATACCGATGTTGCCCACCAGCTGCTCCATGTGGCGGGTATGAAAGACGTCGCGCACCAGCCCGGTGGACTTGCGCTGGTGAATCCGACCCTTCTCGCAGGTGACGATTCCGGCGGCGTCCTGGCCGCGGTGCTGAAGCACCGTCAGAGCATCATAAAGCTGCACGTTGACGGGCGCCTTGCCCGCTATGCCAACCACACCACACATCGTTGTTACCTCAATTGCTGCATCGTCGCCGATGGCGACCTGTCACTCACTGCCCCTACCGCCGGCGGCAGCGCGTCATTCAAAAAAGGACCCGAAAAACCCCGCCACGGCGTCCGCGAGCTCGCGAGCCTGGCTGTCGAAGGCGAGAAAGTGCGGGATCAGCACGGACTCCAGCCACCAGTCGTCGCGCGTCACGGGCACCACCCCGGGCAGCACGATCAGGATCGCCATGACCACCAGCAGCCCGCGGCCAAACCCGAACACCATGCCCAACACCCGGTCGGTTCCGCCGAGCCCAGTGGCGTGCACCAGCGTCACCAGCAGGAAATTGACCAACCCGCCCAGCAGCAATGTGCCCACGAACAGGGTCACCCAGGCCACCAGCATCTGGATCGAGGGTGCATCCACCCAGCGCTCGAACCAGGGCGCGAAACCGGCGTAGAACAGCATGGCGACCACGAACGCGATCACCCAGACCGCCAAGGACAAGGCCTCGCGCACAAACCCGCGCCAGATCCCGATCAGGGTGGACATTGCAATCACGGCCACGATGGCCCAGTCAGCACCGTTCATTTGCCCCCCGTCCAGCGCGAGGGCGCAATTCTAGCAAACTTCGCACCGGCGCCTGTATCCCCGAGTCGATGGCAGGCAAGGACCAGGTAAGAAGAAAGGCGGCAATCACGGAGTGCAGGAGACCGTCAATGGGCCAGGCGACGGACCAGCACATCAAGCCGGTACTGGCGCTCGATGTCAGCCTTGACGCGATCGGCTTCGGCGCGGCTCGGCAGCGGTCCGACGAAAATCAGGTGCAGATCCCGGCCGTTGCGGTGCTGGGTTCGATGGTAGGCGCGAAAGCCGTCATCAACCAGCCGCTGCAGCAGCGATTCCGCACCGGCACGCTCACTGAAACTGCCCACCTGGATCACCCACGGATCGCCCTCGATGGGCTCGGCGGCTGCCGGCTCGCTCGGGGTTGACGGCTCACCGGTCGTTGGCTCGGGTGCCGGTTCGGTCGTCTCGGCGCGGTTCTCGCGGCTCGATACCTGCGACCCGCTGCCATTGCTCTCCGCAGGGACGCGCGGCTCAGGTGCCGGGAACGGCTCGGGTTCGGAAGGCTCGGGAATGTCTGCGGGGCGCTCGGGCTCTGGAAAAGGCACCTCGCTCAGCGCCGGCGGTTCGGGAATGCGGCTGGTTTCGTCCACCGTGGGACCACCACTGAAATCGAACAACACCGGCGCGAGAATCACCGCCAGTGCCAGCAACACCAGCGAACCGATCACTCTCTGCCTGAAACCCTGATTCATGGTGTCTCCCCATGGCGAGCGGCCTGCCTGTCATGGCCGGCGCCGGATAACTGGATGTATTGCAGCAGTGGCCCCACCACGAGAAACGAACCGAATACCACCACACAGTCGTCGGCATCGGCCTGCTCGACCGCCGCTGCCAGCGCCTGCTGCGGCGACGGGTGTGCCCGCACCGGTATGCCGGCGGTAGCAGCCGCTGCCGCCAGATCCGCCGCCGTCGCGGCGCGGGCCACATCGGGCAGGTCCGCGACCTCCAGCGACTCCAGCACCGACGCCAACGGCTGCAGTATAGCGGCCACGTCCTTGTCCGCCATGATGGCGCAGACGCCGCGATAACGGCGCGCCGGCGCCTGCGTCAGGCGTTGTGCCAGCAGCCTCGCCGCATCCGGGTTGTGGGCAACGTCGAGCACCAGCTCACGGTCGCGCCACCGCAACCGTTGCCAGCGACCGGGCACCGATACCTCGGGCAAGGCCGCTTGCAGGATCGGGTACAGTACACCGGCGTCGTCGAGCAACAGCGCCGCCTGCACGGCACCGAGCACACTGGGCAGGGGCAGTGACGGCAACCCGGTGAGCACCAGCGACACGGGTTCGCCCTCAGGACCGAGAAATCGGGACTCCACAGCGGCGCTCGCGGGTGGCAACGCCGACCCGGCCGCCGCGGAAGGCCCAAAATCCACACCCATCTGCAGGACCCGTGATCCCAGCGTGGACAGGGCCTGGATCATGGCCTCGGGCGGCGACGGATCGGTCACCACCACCGGCCGCCCGGGACGGGCAATGCCGGCTTTCTCCAGACCGATGCTGTCGCGGTTGTCGCCGAGCCAGTCCTGGTGGTCGAGGCCAATCGAGGTGATCACCGCCACATCGGCATCCACCAGATTGACGGCGTCGAGGCGGCCGCCCAGCCCCACTTCCAGCACCACCACCTCACAACGGGCACGGGCCATGAGATCGAAGGCCGCCAGGGTGCCGAACTCGAAATAGGTCAGGCTGATATCGCCGCGAGCCTGTTCGATGCGCTCGAAGGCAGCGCAGATATCGGTGTCGTCTGCCTCGCCTTGCGGCAGCAGAATACGCTCGTTGTAGCGCACGAGGTGGGGGGAGGTGTAGACGCCGACGCGATGACCGGCCGCGCGCAACAGGGCCGCCAGTACGCCGACGCAGGAACCCTTGCCATTGGTACCGGCAACGGTGACGACGCGATCCGCCGGCCGGCCGATGCCGGCGCGGCGCGCCACTTCGGCAATACGCTCAAGACCCAGATCGATGGCCCTGGGATGACGCTGCTCGAGCAGCGCCAGCCAGTCAGCCAGGGTGCGGGATGTCATCCGCGCGCGCGACGCTATCGGCGGGCAGCTGCATCAGCTTGGACAGCAGCCGGGCCACCGTGTCACGCATCTCGCCGCGATGGATGATCATGTCGATGGCACCGTGCTCCAGCAGGAACTCGGCGCGCTGGAAGCCGGGCGGCAGCTTCTGTCGAATGGTCTGTTCGATGATATTGGGGCCGGCAAAGCCGGCGCGGGCGCCGGGCTCGGCGGCATTGATGTCGCCCAGCAGCGCGAGGCTGGCGGAAACACCGCCGTAGACCGGGTCGGTCATGATGGAGATATAGGGAACACCCGCTTCCTTCAAACGCTCGATGATGGCACTGGTCTTGGCCATCTGCATCAGCGAGATGAGCGCCTCCTGCATGCGAGCACCGCCGGTGGCGGAAAAACAGATCAGCGGCCGTCGCTCTTCCAGCGCCAGCTTGGCGGCACGGGTGAAGCGCTCGCCCACGGCGTAGCCCATGGAACCACCGTGGAAGGCGAACTCGAAGGCCGTCGCCACCACCGGAATGCCCTTGAGATTGCCCTTCATGGCGATGAGCGCATCGGTTTCACCGGTTTCCTTGGTCGCGGCACTCAGGCGGTCCTTGTATTTCTTGAGGTCCTTGAAGTTGAGGCGGTCGAGCGGCACCACGTCGGTGGCCAGCTCTTCGCGGCCGTCCTGATCGAGGAAGATATCGAGGCGGCGGCGCGCGCCAATGCGCATGTGGTGCTCGCATTTCGGGCACACATCCAGATTGCGCTCCAGCTCCGGACGATAGAGCGGCGAGCCGCACTTGGGACACTTCTTCCACAGACCTTCCGGAACACTCTTGGTGCGCTCCTTGGCCTGCACACCGGAGCTTTTGGATCGAATTCTCTGCAACCAGCTCATTTGACACCCTTGTATTCTGGTTTTGTATCAGTATCGCCCGGTTCGACATCCCGATGCTCAGGCATCCAGGGCACGACGCATCTCAGCGATCCGTTCGGCAACGGAATTGGCAATTGTATCAGGGTCTTGCACCCCTTGCTCGGCGAGATCGGCCATATGCGCCACCAGTACGCTGCCCACCACGGCACCGTCCGACAACTCGGCCACCGCGCGGGCGGATGCGCCATCCTTGATACCGAAACCGACGCAGATGGGCAGGTCCGTCAGGGCGCGCAGCTCACCCATCTTGGTGCGAACCGACTCGATATCGAGATTGCCGGCGCCGGTTACGCCCTTGAGGGAAACGTAGTAGATGAATCCACTGGCCAGCTCGACGATCATCTTCTCGCGCTCGGCGGTGGTGGTCGGCGCGGTCAGGAAAATGCTCTCCAGCCCCGCCTTGCGCAGCGCAGCGTTGAAATCCTCGGCCTCCTCCGGCGGCAGGTCGACGGTCAGCACGCCGTCCACACCCGCCTCGAGGGCCTTGCCGATGAAGGTGTCATAGCCCATGCGCTCGATGGGGTTGGTGTAGCCCATCAGCACCACGGGGGTATCGCTGTCGCGCTCGCGGAATTCGCGCACCTGGGCCAGCGCGTCGCGCAGGCTGATGCGGTTGGCCAGGGCGCGTTCGTGGCCGCGCTGGATGGTGGGCCCTTCAGCGGTGGGATCCGAGAACGGTACGCCCAGCTCGATGATATCGGCGCCGGCCTTCACCAGGGCGTGCAGGGTGGGCACGGTGACCTCGCGCATGGGATCGCCGGCCACCACGTAGGTCACCAGCGCCTTGCGTCCGTCCCGACGCAGTTGCGCCAGTCGTTTGTTGAGTCGATTCACGGTAGTTCGTTCCTGTTAAACACTGATGCCGTCAAGTTAAACACTGATACCATCAAGATCGGCGACGGTCAGGATGTCCTTGTCGCCGCGACCGGACAGATTGACCACGATGACCTGCTCCGGGCTCATGGTGGCGGCCAGTTTTTCGGCGTAGGCCAGGGCATGGCTCGACTCGAGGGCGGGCATGATGCCCTCCACGCGGGTCAGCTTGCGGAAGGCCGCCAGCGCCTCGTCATCATTGATGGA
>JBJHAZ010000095.1:0-7375 GCA_050485225.1 Gammaproteobacteria bacterium | reverse complement strand
AGCATCTGGTAGACGTGCTCGACGTGAACGGCGCGGGCCTGACCACCGTGCCCCTGACCCGACTGCTGCAACAGCTACCGGATATCGGAATCGAGCGACTGGCGGAGCCGGACCGCGAAGCCAGCGAGCGCTCCCGGCAGCTGGGCGATGCCATGGCCATCTGGCGGCTGACCTTCGAGCCGCTGCTGCGACAGGATCGCTTCATCCCCCTGCTGCGCCGCCTGCTGACCACGCTGGAGAGCGCCTACCGGCACCCGGTGGATGTGGAGTTCACCGTCCACCTGGACCGCGACGGTGACCCGCACCTCAACCTGGTGCAGTGCCGACCACTGGCAACACTCGGCCAGGCGGCAGCGGTGGACATTCCCGCGCAGCCCCCACGGGAATCGCTGTACTTCCGTACCGAGGGGCACTTCATGGGCGGCAACATGCACCTGCCCATCGACCGGGTGATTGCCGTGGACGCGGCGCTCTACGCCACACTGCCGCTGCAGCAGAAGTACGACCTGGCGCGACACATCGGTGAGCTGTGCCGCCAGGCGCCGGAGGACTGCCGCATTCTTTTGATCGGCCCCGGGCGCTGGGGCACCAGCAGTCCCGAACTGGGTGTGCCGGTGCGCTTTGCCGACATCAGCCGGGTCGCCGCGCTGGTGGAGGTGGCGGAGATGGGCAGCGGCATGGTGCCCGACCTGTCCTTCGGCTCCCACTTCTTCCTCGACCTGGTGGAGTCGGGCATTGCCTACGTGGCCCTGTTTCCGGGCCAGTCGGGCACCGACTACCAGCCGGACTGGCTGCAGCAACACCCCCAGATACCCGCGCCCGACACCGACCTGCCCGCGGGGCTGGTGCACTGCCACGACACGGCTCCGGCCCGACTGGTACTGGCGGCGGACATCATGACCCAGCGCCTGCTGTGTGCCGGTCGCGGCGACCTGCCATCCGACTGATCGAAATCACCCGGCGCACCACGCGCGGGCACGAATTTCTGGTAGTCTTGAACTCCACGTTTCTCGCTGCTCAGCACCGGCTGCTGACCCCCAAACCCCCAGGGGACATCCCGGTTGGAAACCGACGTATGTGAATGCAACCGAGATGAAAACCCTGGAACACCTGCCCGTTAACGACAAGCTTCCCAGTCCCAAGGGGGTCGCGCTCGCCATCCTCGAACTGTGCAACAGCGAGGACGCCAATTACGCCGAACTGGCGCGCGTGGCCCAGGTGGACCCCGCGCTGGCGGGGCGACTGATCCGTCAGGCCAATTCCGCCTACGCCAATGCGCGCCGCCCCGCCGTCTCGGTGATCGAGGCGATCAACCGCCTCGGACTGACCACGGTGCGCAATCTCGCCTTGGGGTTTTCGCTGATCGACGAGTACCGGGAAGGGCCCTGCACAGCCTTCGATTACCAGTGCTTCTGGTCCCACTCCCTGCTCATGGCCCTGGCCATGCAGCACCTCAGCGCCAAGAGTGGGGCCGGCTCGCCGGATGAGCTGTTCGCCTGCGGCCTGCTGGCACGCATCGGCTGTCTGGCGCTGGCCACGGCGTACCCCAAGGAATACGGCGAAGTCCTGCAGGAACCCGAACCCGGCACCCTGACCCGGCGCGAGCAGGATCGACTGCATACCGACCACAACGAACTCAGCGCCGCCCTGCTGATGCAGTGGGGCATCCCGCGCTCGCTGGCGGAGCCGGTCTACCATCACGAGAGTCCGGAAAGCGCCGGCTACGCCACCGGCTCCCGCCAGCAGCAGCTGGTCCAGCTGTTCTATCTCGCCAAGCGCATCGCCGACCTCGGTCTGGCACCGGAGACGGACCGCCCCGCTATCACCGCCGAGCTGCTGCTGCAGAGCAGCCGTATCGGCATCCATGCCGATGAACTTGGCAGCACCATCGACAATCTGGTGGAGCAGTGGCAACAGTGGGGTGACCTGCTGAAGGTGCCGGCGACGGCACTGCCCGACTTCGCCAGCATGAACGCTCCCGCCAAAGGCACCAGCGCAACACCCGCCACCCTGTTGAGCCAGGGCCGGGGCGAAACCGGCCTGCGTATTCTGCTCGCCACCGCCGACCGCTGGTCCAGCAGCATTCTCCTCGAAGAACTCGGCGACAACGCCGGCCATCGGATCTACCAGGCCGCCGACGGCCACCAGGCCCTGGGATGCGTGGTGGACGCGCAGCCTCAACTGGTGTTCGTGGATCAGGCGCTGCCCGCGGTCGACGGTCTCGAAGTCTGTCGCGCCCTACGTGAAACCAGCTGGGGCCGCACCCTCTATCTCGCCATGCTGCTGCCGGAGGACACCGAGGAGGCCCGCAATCTCGCCTTCGAGGCCGGCGCCGATGCCGCCTTGGCCAAGCCGTTGAATCTGCGCACCGTGCACGCACGCATGCAGGCGGCGTTGCGCTACATCGAGTTACTGGAAGCCTGGGAGCATGACCGCTCCCAGCTCAACCGGTTTGCCGCCGAGCTGGCCACCAGCAACCGTCAGCTCAGCCACGCCGCCATGACCGATCAACTCACCGGGCTGGCCAACCGGCGCTGCGGCATGGAAAACCTGCAGCGCGCATGGCAGACAGCGGTACGCTCCGGCCAGCCCCTGTCGGCCCTGGTGATCGATATCGACAACTTCAAGGACATCAACGACACCTACGGTCACGCCACCGGCGATACCGTTCTGCGAGACATCGCCCAGGTGTTGTTGCGGTCGGTCAGACGCGACGAAAACCTTTCGCGCATGGGTGGCGAGGAGTTCCTGATGATCTGCCAGAACGCCGACACCCCCGCCGCCATGACGGCAGGTGAGCGCCTGCGGGGTCTGGTGGAAGCGCTGGAGCTGACCGTGGGCGACACCGTCATCCGCCCCACCCTGAGCATCGGCGTGGCCAGTCGCAGCGAAGCCATGAACGGGCCGGACAGCCTCATTACCGAGGCGGATCACGCGCTCTACCACGCCAAACGCACCGGGCGAAACCGCGTGTGCGCCGCCAGCGACGGCGAGATGCACTGCGCCCCGTAAACCGCTACCGGGGCGGACCAGCCGCCCGCACTCTCACAGCCGCACCGTCACAACAACTCGCGTCGAAAACTCCGCGTGTTGGCCAGGGCGCTGAAATGATGACTCGGCGGCGGTGCACCGATCTCGTCGAGGCGCCGATATTCCTCATCGCTCAGTTCGAGCCCGCTGGCACGCAGATTGGCCTTCACCTGCTCCGGCTTGGTGGAGCCGAACAGCACGCTGGTGGTGGCCGGCTCGCGCAACAGGAAGGCCAGGGCGATTTCCGCTGGCGTCACCTCATGGGCAGCGGCGATCTCGCGCATCACGTCCACCGTATCGAAGATCCGCTCCGCGTCGAGCGTGTCGGGTATGCGACCGGAGAACCGGCCCGGATCGTCGGAGCTGCCATCGCGCGCGTACTTGCCCGTCAGCACCCCGCCCAACAAAGCCCCGAATACGGTGATCCCGACGCCCTCGGAGCGCGCCAGCGGCACCATATCCCGCTCGATTTCCCGGTTGGCCAGTGACCAGCCACACTGGATCACCTCGAAGCGCGCCAGCCGCTCGCGCTCGGAAATGCCCAGGGTTTTCATCAGCTCCCAGGCCGCCAGATTGGAGCAACCGATGTAGCGCACCTTGCCGGCGGCAATCAGATCGTCGAAGGCGCGCAGCGACTCCTCGATCGGGGTGACCGGATCGAGAAAGTGCATCATGTACAGATCGATGTAGTCGGTCCCGAGCCGCTTGAGGCTGCCTTCCACGGCGCGCAGGATATTGGCCCGCGAGGCGCCGGCACCGTTGGGGCCCTTGCCGGTGGCCATGCCGGCCTTGGTGCAGAGCACCAGCTCCGAGCGGTCCAGCGCCAGATCGGCCAGCGCCTGCCCCAGGTGCATCTCCGACTGGCCGTCCGTATACCCGTCGGCGGTATCGATGAAGTTCACACCGCCCTCCACCGCCGCCGACACCACCGCATTGACGGCTTTCTGGTCGAGTCCGCCCAACCGCTTCCAGAATTTCAGATCGGCGCCGCCGAACATGTTGGTTCCCAGACACAGTTCCGACACCAGCAGTCCGGAACGGCCCAGCTTTCGATATCGCATGGATTGACCTCTGAACAGTTAGAGTTTGAATGCCGTCACAACACCACCTCGCGCCGGTGTATCACATCGGCCACGGTCAGCGCCGTGGTGTTGAGGATACCGCGTCCGGACACCGAGGGAATCAGGATGTGGGCCGGCTTGTTGAGCCCGTGCAGGTACGGGCCGACCATGCGCGCGTCGGTGAGCGACCGCAACAATCCCAGTGCGATGCTGGCGGCATCCATGTTCGGCATGATCAGCACATTGGCACGTCCCTGCAGGGTAGAGTCCTCGTGTATGGACGCCCGCAACTGGGTGTTGAGGGCGGACACCGCGTGCATCTCGCCGTCGAGGGCGAGGTCGGGAAACGCCTCCCGCAGTCGCGCGGCGGCACGCTTCATCTTCAGTGCCGAGGCGTCTTCGTAGGTGCCGAAATTGGAGTGGGACAGCAGCGCCACGCGCGGCTCCATGTCGAAACGGCGGGTGACGAACTCGATGGCGTCACGGGCAATGGCCACAATCTCGTCCTCGTCGGGATCCACATTGACGAAGGGGTCGGCCAGAAACAGCGGGCCGTCCTCCAGCAACAGCACGCATACCGAGGACACCAGCTCACTGTCGCGGCTGTGACCGATCACCGGCGCCAGAGTCTTGAGGTGCTGGTCGAAACGGCCCACCTTGCCGCAGATCATGCCGTCCGCCTCGCCCAGCGCCACCATCACCGCAGCCAGCACGGTGCTGTTGTTGCACACCGCGTGGCGCGCCGCTTCCACCGACACGCCCGAGCGACCCACCCGCTGGTGGTAGAAGCGCCAGTAGCGCTCGCTGTCGTCGGCCACCGCAGGATCGATGATCTCGATGTCCCGCGCCACATCGATGCGCAGGCCGAGTTCGCCGATCTTGCGCTCGATGGCCGCGGGGCGACCGATCAGCAGCGGTCGCGCCACCTGCTCGTCCACCACCGCCTGCATGGCCAGCAGTACGTCGTCGTTCTCGCCTTCGGCGTAGACAATGCGGGCCGGGCTCTGGCGCGCCAGATCGATGGTGGACTGCATGAACAGCCGACTCGCGCTCACATAGCTGTGCAATCGGTTGCGGTAGTCCTCCAGGTCGGCAATCGGCCGGGTGGCAACGCCGGACTCCATGGCCGCCTGTACCACCGCCAGCGGTACCACTTCGATCAGGCGCGCGTCGAAGGGCTTGGGAATCAGGTAGTCCCGGCCGAAACGCAGCTGCTCGCCGGCATAGGCGCGGGCCACCACTTCGGTCACCTCGCGGCGCGCCAGATCGGCGATGGCGCGCACGCAGGCCTTTTTCATCTCGTCGTTGATGGTGGTGGCGCCGCAATCGAGCGCGCCACGGAAGATGAAGGGAAAGCACAGGACATTGTTGACCTGGTTGGGGTAATCGGAACGTCCCGTGGCGATGATGGCATCCGGGCGGGCCGCCTGCGCCTCCTCGGGCATGATCTCGGGCGTCGGGTTGGACATGGCCAGGATCAGCGGATCGCGCGCCATGGTACTGACCATCGCGCCGGTCAGCACACCGGGACCGGACAGGCCCATGAACAGGTCCGCATCGCGGATGGCGTCCTCGAGGGTCCGGTCGGTGGTCTCCACCGCGAACTTTTCCTTCCAGCGATTCATGCCCTCCTGGCGCCCACGATGGATCACGCCCTGCCGATCGAGCATGCGCAGGTTTTCCAGCCGCAGCCCCATGCTCATCAGGAGTTCCACGCAGGCGATACTCGCCGCCCCCGCGCCGGACACCACCACCTTGATGTCGGCGATGTCCTTCTTCACCAGATGCAGACCGTTGTAGACCGCCGCCGCCGAGACAATGGCGGTACCGTGCTGGTCGTCGTGGAAGACGGGGATGTTCATCCGCTCGCTCAGCTTGCGCTCCACCTCGAAACACTCGGGCGCCTTGATGTCCTCCAGGTTGATGCCGCCGAAGGTGGGCTCCAGCGAGGCGATGATGTCCACCAGCCGGTCCACGTCCTTCTCGTCCACCTCGATGTCGAACACATCGATATTGGCGAACTTCTTGAACAGGACCGCCTTGCCCTCCATCACCGGCTTGGCGGCCAGTGGACCGATATCGCCGAGACCCAGCACCGCCGTGCCATTGGACACCACCGCCACCAGGTTGCCTCGGGCGGTGAGGTTGGCCGCCTCGGCGGGATCGGCGGCGATCACCTCACAGGGGTAGGCGACCCCCGGGGAATAGGCGCGCGACAGATCGCGCTTGTTGGCCAGTGGCTTGGTGGGACGAATCGCCAGCTTTCCCGGCGTGGGGTCGGTGTGGTAGCGCAGGGAGCTTTCCCTGAAGGAGTCGTCAGCCATGGCAGCAGGCCTTTGTTGGTGGGTTTATGGTGTTGATCGGTTTCTGGTGTTGATCGGTTTCTGGTGCTGGTTGCTTTCTGGCCTCCGGCACCGCGCCGGCGCGGCTGTCGGTGGCAAACACCTCGGTATAGGTGAAACGGTCGCAGGCCGCCACCAAGGGGCGCGGCGTTTTCTGTTCGCCCAAGCCGTGGTGCGGCGATTTCCGTTCATGACGTGGTGCGACTCCATCTCGGGTGACGCCCGGCAAACCGGGCACAGGGCCTGAACGACAGTACCAGAAAACAGTCAGCGATTGCCCTGCGGAGGGGCGGGAGCACCACGGTGGGTCACGTCCACCGCGGATGATCTCCGGCCCGAACCCGGGCCGCCGGCCGGAGAAACATCGGGATGGGGCCCCATACGTGGCTGCGGCGCATCGTAGCCCGTTCACTGCACCCGCCCGCGCATCCGTTTACTACCGATGGCGGGGCCTGACGACAAGAATGGCACAAAAATCGCAAGACCTTTCAGGCTCGCGGCCCAGCGCCGCGGGCGCTACTGCCGGGACGACCCGGCCGGCCCGCGCGGGCCGGATCTCCATCTGGACGACCAGATAACCCGAATTCCGGAGGAGATTGCATGCACGACCCGACCCGACCCGCCACCGCCCATACCGCATTCCAGGCACTGCCCATCGTGGACATCAGCGGGCTGGCTTCACCCGAGGCGTCCGACCGTCAGGCCACGGCCGATACCCTCGGCAGGGCTGCCCGCGACGCCGGTTTCATGTACATCACCGGTCACGGCATCGCACTCGATCTCATCGAGCGACTGAAAGCACGTACCCGGGAATATTTTGCCCAGCCACTGGCCGTCAAGATGGCCGACTATATCGGCCAGTCCGTCAACCACAGTGGCTATGTGCCGGAGGGCGAGGAGGAGCTCTACCCCGGCTCCGCCGATCGCAAGGAGGCCTACGAC
>JBJHAZ010000094.1:0-7380 GCA_050485225.1 Gammaproteobacteria bacterium | reverse complement strand
TGCGCGAGCCGGAAACCTACGGCGTCGCGCTGCCGGAAATGCCCAACGAGCCCTATTTCGAAGTGGTGGAGCTGGAAGGAGCCATCAACCTGCAGACGGCCGCAGACCTGGCGGGTGTCGACAAGGATGAGCTGGTGCAGCTCAATCCGGCCGTGCGCCGAGGCACCCTCTCGCCGGAAGGCCCCCATCGACTGCTGGTGCCGGTGCGCAACCGCGACCTGTTTCTCGACTCACTGGCCAGCGTGCCTCAGTCCGAGTGGATGCCGGCCGCGTTCCACACCGTGGAGCGCGGCGACACTCTCTCCGGCATTGCCGCTCGCTACCGTGTCAGTGTCGCCTCGCTGCAACGCATGAACAGCCTCAGTGGCAGCGCCATCCGTGCCGGCCAGCGCCTGCAGATTCCGAGCGGAGCCTCCACGGCACTGAACACGGCGATCGCCGAAGCCAGCCAACCGCAACAACATGTGATTCGCCAGGGTGAAAGCCTCTGGTCCATCGCCCGGCGCCACAATATCAGCGTCGAGGACCTCGCCCGCTGGAACCAGCTCGATCGCAACGCCACGCTGCAACCCGGGCAGTCCCTCATGGTTTCGGGGGCCGCCGGCAACACTGCGGTGGGACCGGAGCGCCGCCAGCTCAGCTATCGCATCCAGCAGGGCGATTCCCTCTACCGCATTGCGCAGCAGTTCAACCTGCAGGTGCAGGACATCATGCGCTGGAACCAGCTTGACGGCAACAGCGTACTTCGGCCGGGTCAGGGGCTGGTCCTCTACGTCAACTGATCGAGCCCGGGAGCGCAGCCGCCGACGCCCGACGGCTGCGTCATACTGCAGGGGGCTACGCCTTGGTTCCGGAAGCCACGCCATTGGCGGCAGCTTCGCTATCAAGGCAAGCCGCCGGGCAGAGGGCGCGTACGCCCTCCCCTAATCTCTCAAGAAACCGATGAGGCAGCAGAGCGATCGATCAGCGTCGCACCCTCGCGTCGCTGACCGCCACCTCCTCGACACTCTGGATGCTTCGGGTAGCACGATCATTGATCAACTGCCCGCGCAGCTGGGTCAACTCCGCCTGGCTCAGCCGGGCGGGATCGCCGGGGCGAACCTCGGCAACCCTGACGATGGCGAAGTCACCGGACGGCAACAGTCGCCCTTCCGGATCGGCCGCGTCCGAGGGAGCCGAGAACGCCAGCGTCTGAATGGCCGCGGGCAGACGGGGGTCGCCGCGCGTTACGGATTCGAGCGAGCGCCACTCCAGGCCCAGCGCCTCCATTCTCGCCTCGGCGCGAGCCGGATCGGAGCTCAGCCACTCCAGTAGCTCTCGGCCAGAGGCCAGCGCCCTGTCGCGCGCCTCGCTGACCATCCAGGATGCGGTCACCTGCTCCTCGACCTCTTCGAACGCCAGTTGCCGGGCAGGGATCTTCTCCTCCACCATCACCACGACCACATGGTCGGGCGCCAGCTCGATCACCTCACTGGCAAACCCGTCCTGATAGACTTCCTGACTGAAGGCCGCCGACACCACACGGGGGTGGCCCAGAACGCCACTGCCCCCCTCGCGACTGATCGGTTCACTGACCTCGAAGGGCACACCCAGGTCGTCTGCCACATCGCGCAGACTCACGGCGTTGTAGGCCTGCTCCCGCAGACGGTCCACCAAATCGATCATCTGTTCCCGGGCCTTGAGCAGGCGCAGGTCACTGGCGATGCGCTCTCGCTCCCCTTCCAGATCCGGTCGTTCATCACCCTCGGCAACGGCAATCAACTGCAAAAGGTGGACACCGCTGCCGGTGCGCACCGGCCCGGATACCTCGCCGGTTTCCAGCGTTTCCAGCGCCGCGACAAACTCCGGCGGAAAGTCATCCTCGCCACCGAATCCGAGCGCGCCCCCCTGACGGGCGGACCCGGCATCGTCCGAGTATTCGCGGGCGAGGTCGGCGAAGGACACCCCCCGATCGAGCTGCTCACGCACCGTCGTCAGGCGCTCCTGATCGCCATCGGCAATCAGGATATGGGCCACCTCCCAGCCACGGTTATCCGGCAGGGCAGCCAGCTCCTCCTGGAAGAAGCGCTCGATCTCGGCCTCCTCCACCTCGACGCGACCGGCCAGCTCTTCGGCACTCAGATTGATGACTTCAAGCACCAGCTGTTCGGGCTGAACGTAACTGTCTGCACGCGCTTCGTAATAGGCACGCAACGTCGCCTCATCGGGCTCCAGCTCGTCGGCAAACCGTGAGGCAGGCAGGTGCAGATACGACAGGTCGCGCTCCTCCGCCAATAGCCGCACCAACGCCTCGAGTTCGCCGGAGGTGGTGAATTCACTGTAGGCGACCGCCTGATACACCTGCTGGCTCACCAGTTCGTCCTTGATGAGCGCGAGGTAACTCGACGGGGTATACCCCATCTGGCGCACCAGAAACTCGAACCGCCCGCGATCGAACTGCCCGCCGGTCTGGAAGGCCGGCTCGTCCCGCAGCGCGAGCTGTACGGCCTGGGGCGCGACATTCATGCCCGCGTCGACCGCTTGCTGACGCAGGGCTTCCTGACGGATCAGCCGCTCCAGCACCGGCTCCACCAGACGCGACTCGTCAATCAGGGACGGATCCACATCGCCGAGTCGAGCCAGGATCTGCTGCTTCTGCATGGCCACAGCCTGCTGCAGCCGCTGCTCGGTGATCGGCACGCGGTTGACGCTGGCCACTTCATTGCCATCACTGCCACCACCCAGGAACAGGGAATCGATGCCGAACAGGGCAAAGGGAATGATGATAATTCCCACCAGAACGAAAGCTACAGTCCCCTGCAACTTGTCACGAAGACTTAGGATCATGCTTGTTCAGAACCTTGAAATTACGTTGCAAAAAAGGCGCATCAGGATGATGCCTGATGCGCCTTTGTAGATGGTCCGCGTCACGACAACCTGCCGGAGCCCGAGCGATCATCGCCTTGCCGACATTCATCCCGAAGCCCGATCAGCGACACTGATAAGGAACGCCTATCGGGATGCCCTGGATGACCGCGCCAGACCACGCTTCGGGGTTGGACGTCTCAGTTGACGGAGTCTTTCAGCGACTTGCCAGCCTTGAAGCTGGGGACGCGAGAAGCGGCGATGGTGATTTCTTCCCCGGTCTTGGGGTTGCGACCGGTACGGGCGGCGCGCTCCTTGACCTCGAAGGTACCGAAGCCTACCAGTGAAACCTTGTCCCCACTCTTCAGGGTGTCGGTGATGGAGTCGATCACGGCGTCCAGCGCCCTGGAGGCAGAAGCCTTGGAAATGTCGGCAGCAGCGGCGATGGCATCAATAAGTTCGGATTTGTTCACAAATGTCCCCTTCTTTTTTCGAGGTTTTCCTGAAGTATGTAGTACAACGTAGCCCTAGTGTTCCTGAGGCAAAAGCGACTTTCAAAGGTTTGTCTCTCACCGGGGGTGCAAGTGTACACCAGCGAGACCGTCCATGGTCAAGATTGACGCCTTCAATGGGTATGTCGACGCCCGGACGGTTCGGCGTCCGCATTCTTCACCACCTGCTCGGGCGCGTGACTGCGGTTGTACTCCTCGTCACTGATCGGCTCGGGCAGCCTCTCGAGTGCGACTTCGAGTACCTCGTCGATGGTCTTGACAGGCCGGATGTCGAGATCGGCCTTGATGTTGTCGGGGATTTCCTTGAGGTCCCGGGCGTTTTCCTGGGGAATCACCACCGTCCGGATGCCACCGCGGTGTGCCGCCAGCAGTTTTTCCTTGAGACCACCGATACGCAGAACCTGTCCACGCAGGGTGATCTCGCCGGTCATGGCGACATCGGCGCGCACCGGGATTCCGGTAAACACCGAAACCAGTGCCGTACACATGCCGATGCCGGCGCTGGGGCCGTCCTTCGGCGTCGCGCCCTCGGGCACGTGGATATGCAGGTCGTGCAATTGCTGGAAATCACGCGGGATACCCAGCTGCTTGCCGCGCCCACGGACCACGGTGAGCGCCGCCTGGATCGACTCCTGCATGACATCGCCCAGTGAGCCGGTCTTCACCAGGTTGCCCTTGCCCGGCACGACCGACGCCTCGATGGTCAGCAGCTCGCCACCCACGGAGGTCCACGCCAGCCCGGTGACCTGGCCGATCTGGTTGTCGTGCTCCGCCTTGCCGAAGTCGAACTTGCGCACACCGAGCAGCTCTTCGAGCAGGTCGGGCCCGATCCGGGCCGGCAACTCCCGATCGCCACGGACACGGGCGGTCACCACCTTGCGACACAGCTTGGCCACCTGGCGTTCGAGGCCGCGCACGCCCGCCTCACGGGTGTAGTAGCGAATCACGTCACGTACGGCGTCTTCCTCCAACTCGATCTCGTTTTCCTTGAGCCCGTTGGCCTTGCGCTGCTTGGGCAGAAGGTACTTGAGCGCGATGCTGACCTTCTCGTCCTCGGTGTAACCGGGGATGCGAATCACTTCCATGCGGTCGAGCAGCGGGCCGGGGATATTCATCGAGTTGGCGGTGCAGATGAACAGCACCTCCGAGAGGTCGTAGTCCACCTCCAGGTAATGGTCGTTGAATTTGTTGTTCTGCTCCGGATCGAGCACTTCGAGCAGCGCGCTGCCGGGATCGCCGCGATGGTCCATGCCCATCTTGTCGATCTCGTCAAGCAGAAACAGCGGGTTGCGCACCTCGGTCTTGCAGATCTTCTGCACCAGCTTGCCGGGCAGCGACCCGATATAGGTACGGCGATGACCGCGGATCTCGGCTTCGTCACGCACACCGCCGAGCGACATGCGCACGAACTTGCGGCCGGTGGCGCGGGCAATGGACTCGCCCAGAGAGGTCTTGCCGACACCGGGGGGGCCCACCAGACACAGTACCGGACCCTTGAGTTTCTTGACCCGCTTCTGGACGGCCAGGAACTCGAGGATGCGCTCCTTGACCTCCTCGAGGCCGTAGTGGTCCTCGTTGAGCACCTTCTCGGCGCGAGCCAGGTCGTGCAGCACCTTGCTGCGCTTTTTCCAGGGCACGCTCACCATCCAGTCGAGGTAACTCCGCACCACCGAAGCCTCGGCCGACATGGGCGACATCTGCTTGAGCTTGGCCAGCTCATTGCGGGACTTGTCCAGCGCTTCCTTCGGCATGCCGGAATCCTGGATCTTCTGCTCCAGCTGCTCGATCTCGTTGGGCACATCGTCCATTTCGCCGAGTTCTTTCTGAATCGCCTTCATCTGCTCGTTCAGGTAGTACTCGCGCTGGCTCTTCTCCATCTGGGTCTTCACGCGGCCACGGATCTTCTGTTCGATCTTGAACAGATCGATCTCGGACTCCATGCGGCCGAGCAGCAGCTCCACGCGCTGGCGCTGATCGACGGTCTCCAGCACCTCCTGCTTCTGGGCCAGATCCATGATCATGTGGGTGGCGATGGTATCCGACAGCCGGCCCAGCTCGTCGATGCCGCTGACGGTGGTGACCACCTCTGCCGGGATCTTCTTGCTGAGATTGACGTACTGCTCGAACTGGGACAGCAGCGAACGCATCAGAGCATCGGCTTCGCGCAGCGTCAGCTCGTCCTCGGACAGGACCTCGTAGCGGCAGGTGAAATAGCCGTCCGTCTCATCAATCGCGAGGGCCTTGACACGATCGCCGCCCTCGACCAGCACCTTCACGGTGCCGTCGGGCAACTTGAGCAGCTGGAGAATGGTGGCGAGGGTACCGACGCGGTACAGGGCCTCGGCATCCGGATCGTCATCGGAGGCCTGCTGTTGAGCCATCAGCACGATCTGCTTGTTCTCGACCATGGCCTGCTCGAGCGCCAGTATCGATTTTTCCCGACCCACAAACAGCGGAATCACCATGTGTGGATAAACCACCACATCTCGCAGCGGCAGCAGGGGCAGATCACCGGTGGAACCGGCTGGGTGGACTTCCTGGGTCATCGGGAACCTCGGGGTATGAATTCTGCGAACCAATAAACTATGTGGGGACAGCGGCGTCGATTGCAACCCCAAAACGAAAAAGAGGCCCGCAGGCCTCTTGTTCGTTTCACTCCGATGCTGCCTTGGCGGGAGGCTTCTCGTTGGCGTAAACAATCAGCGGCTCGGATTCGCCCTCGATCACCGACGCATCGATCACCACCTTCTTGACGTTGTCCTGGGAAGGAATGATGTACATGGTATCGAGCAGCACGTTCTCGAGAATCGACCGCAGGCCACGAGCACCGGTCTTGCGTGCCAGTGCCTTTTCGGCGATACGCTCCAGAGCGTCACGGCGGATGTCCAGCTCCACGTCCTCCATGTGGAACAGTGCGGAGTACTGCTTCAGCAGCGAGTTTCTGGGCTCCACGAGGATATTGATCAGCGCCTCCCGGTCGAGCTCCTCGAGGGTCGCGATGACCGGCAGTCGACCCACGAACTCGGGAATCAGGCCGAAGCGTACCAGGTCTTCCGGCTCCACCGTCGCCAGGGTTTCGCCCACCGACTTGCTCTGCTCCTTGCTGCGCACCTCGGCACCGAAACCGATGCCACCCTTGGTGGAGCGATCCTGGATCACCTTCTCCAGCCCCGCGAAGGCGCCACCGCAGATGAACAGGATATTGGCGGTATCCACCTGCAGAAACTCCTGCTGCGGATGCTTGCGGCCACCCTGGGGCGGGACCGAGGCCACGGTGCCCTCGATCAGCTTCAGCAACGCCTGCTGCACACCCTCACCCGACACGTCGCGGGTGATGGAGGGGTTGTCGGACTTGCGCGAGATCTTGTCGATCTCGTCGATGTAGACGATACCGCGCTGGGCGCGCTCCACATCGTAGTCACACTTCTGCAGCAGCTTCTGGATGATGTTTTCCACATCCTCGCCCACGTAGCCGGCCTCGGTCAGCGTCGTGGCATCGGCAATGGTGAACGGCACATCGAGCAATCTTGCGAGCGTTTCGGCCAGCAGGGTCTTGCCGCTGCCGGTGGGGCCGATCAGCAGGATGTTGCTCTTGCCCAGCTCGACCTCGCCAGCACCCTTGCCGGCGCTGCGCAGACGCTTGTAGTGATTGTATACCGCTACCGACAGGATCTTTTTCGCCCGCTGCTGGCCGATGACGTAGTCGTCCAGCGTCTGGCTGATTTCCTGGGGAGTCGGCAGACGGTCACTGCTTTCTTCTGTGGCGGCTTCCTTTATTTCCTCGGAAATGATGTCGTTGCACAGATCGACACACTCGTCACAAATAAAAACCGACGGTCCGGCAATCAGCTTGCGCACTTCATGCTGACTCTTGCCGCAGAAGGAGCAGTACAGCAATTTGCTGTTATCACCGCTTCCTTTTTCGCCCATGCTATGGCTCCTATCAACAGCGATATGAAAACCGCTTTTTAATCAATAATTAATGCGGACACCTTGAAAAAATCGTAGCGACTTCACGGGCGCT
>JBJHAZ010000093.1:0-7417 GCA_050485225.1 Gammaproteobacteria bacterium | reverse complement strand
TCCGGTTCCGGTATCGGAGCCGGATTTCGGCCTCGGCGGGATCAGCTGGCCTCGCCCCGATGTGATTCCCCGCTCGCCCTATCTCGTGTTCGTGCCCAACGCCAGCTGGGACACCAAGTTCTGGATACCCGAACGCTGGCGCGAGCTGGCGGCTTTCGCCGCTACTGCCGGCTATCAGGTGCTTCTGCCATGGGGCTCCGCCCGCGAGCGTGAGCTGACCGCGGCGCTTGCCGACGGCATCCCCAACGCTACCGTACTGCCCCGGCTTTCCCTCACGGATGTGGCGGGCGTGCTGGCGCACAGCCGCGGCGCCATCTGCATGGACACCGGGCTGGCCCACATTGCCGCCGCCCTGTCGATACCCACCGTCACCCTCTACGGGCCCACGGATCCCGGGCTGATCGGCGCCACCGGCCCGCGCTCCCGACACGTGGCAGCCACCGGCTTCGCATGCATTCCCTGTTACCGCCGCGAATGCGCGGTCGGCGACTATCGCGGCCCCGTGGCCCAGTGCCTGCAGGCACAGCCCGCCGAACGGGTGTGGCGCACTTTTGATGAATTGTTGACCGCCGGCTGAGAGGCTGGTGACTCGCTCTTGACCGAGGACAATCGCCGGCACTTTTTGTCTGTCGTTGTCGTCCAGTCGGACCCTCTGGAGTCGAGCGTCATGTCACTTTCGCCTTCCGTTGCGGCAACACGGGTGCTCTTCCGGTGCCGGCAATCTGCCCTGGCTTTCAGTCGGGGTAACCCGGGGACGTGAGGGGCGGAGGTAGTCGGTCGGTAACCCGCAGGCATCCGATCAACGGCTCTGCAACTGCCATGCATGCTACTCGCGCGTTGCTGTTGTTTTTCCAAGAATGATCAATGCCCGGTTGCGCCCGTTATCAAAGGTGGCAAGAATTTCGGCCGTGCCGTCGTTCGTCCGTTTTTTTACTGCGGGGTGATCGGCCGTCAGCTCTACGACGAAGTACGCGAATCGATCCCAGCCCTCGTCAAGGGACTGCTCACTCGTCAGCGGGTTGTATTGGTGGCCGCGCCCACTGTAAAAGCTGATCCTGGGGTCGTAGAAATAAATGGCGTCGTCGGGGGACGTGTTTTCCTGTATCCACTCTGCTGTTGGCAAATAGTGGGTGCGCTTGCCCGAAGTGGATACCACGTTGCCTATCCCTACCAGTACAGCCAGTACCACTACGGCAATGGCAACTCTGCGTCGCCGCTGCCACAGGTTGTAGAGCGCCATGGCGATGATGGGGGTCAGCAGGATGTGCAGCAGGCTTGTATAGCGTTCCAGTGTAAAGGCTTTCTGGATAAAGAAAACCAGCAGCACCAGCGCGTAGATCAGCGCCGAGATGGGGATGAAACTGTGTCGGCGCAAGGTGTCGGCAAGCACCTGCCGATCCTCGCCGAAAAAGAAGGGAATGGCGTGTGGGCCCATCATGACGATGGCGTTGTAGAGAATGGTCATCCCGAAGCCGAACAGCAGGATATGGCCTGCCTGATGATGGGAGAAGCTGGCGAGTGTGGATTCCGAGAAGCTGTGCGCCAGCTGGCCAAGGTGGTCGGTGACCTGGCTTGGGTCGAGCAGGTGGAGGTAGTAATCGACACGGGCGAGGTCGTCGTTCAGGTGCAAGGCCCACCAGAGAATAGCCGTGAAACCGCTCACCAGGGCAAGTCCGAGCAGCAGGCCCAAATAGTGGTTCGCCAGAAATCGGCGGAAGTACCAGGCCGTGGCCAGCGCGATGCTCACCAGCATGAAGACCGCTTCCAGCCGGAATACCGCAGCCATCAGTGTGCTGGCCACGGCGGCCGCAAGGTACCGCCACCGGCCGCATTGCACCAGCAGGATCATGCATACCAGGGTCAGGGCGGAGAAAAACCAGAACCCGGGCTCGCGCAGGATCTGATACCGATAGGTGTTGTAGGCTGGAATGGTAAGGGCCACCAGGCACGCGAACCAGGCTGCCTCGGGCTTGATGAGTTCGACGCTTTTGACCAGCAGCGCACAGGTGCCTGCGGTCAATAGGAAAATCCAGACATAACCGGCGGCGATCAACGACAGCCCGGTCGCCTGGTGTGTGAGGCCGATCAGTGCGGTAAACCAGGGCCAGCTGAATCGGGTCAGCAGAGAGGCTGCGCCTTCGTTTACAAAGATGCGGGCATTGTCTATGTAGAAGGCAGCATCGCGGCCCAGGATGGGCTCAAAGTACAGCGAAACAAAGGACAGCAGCAGACTCAGGATCAGGGTCGCGCGTACGGGCGTCAAGGCAGGAATCAATGGGTTCATGAAGATCGGCAAGTGGTAGGCAATAAAACAGCTGCTGTCGCGTGCTGGGAGGGATGGCATTCTAACCTCTGTCATCGCCCCTGACGACCTGCGGAGCCCCGAGTGCCGCTGTGCTAGACTCGGCGCATTTGCGGCCTGTGGCCCGATAACCTTCTCTAGTCAGTTACATGCTTCAAACCAACCCCAAGTCCCGAGTAATCCCATGAAAGTGATGATGCCTCGATTCGACGCCGCCCCGGTTCTGGTGGTGGGCGATGTCATGCTGGACCGTTACTGGCACGGCCCCACCCAGCGGATCTCGCCAGAGGCGCCGGTACCGGTGGTGCGGGTCGACCAGCGAGAGGATCGCCCCGGCGGTGCCGGCAACGTGGCGCTCAATATCGCGGCGCTGGGTGCGCCGGCCTGGCTGGTGGGGGTGACCGGCGCCGACGAGGCCGCCGAGAGCATGCAGCGCCGGCTGGAGGCCGCGGGGGTGTACTGCTCGTTCCAGCAGCACGCCGGCCAGCCGACGATCCTGAAGCTGCGGGTGATGAGTCGACACCAGCAGTTGATCCGGCTGGACTTCGAGGAGGGCTTTGCTACCGATGCTGAGGATCTCGTCGATCGGGTGAGTGGCTTGCTCGACGGCGTGCGCGCCCTGGTGCTGTCGGACTACGGCAAGGGTGCCCTGGTGGATCACCAGCGGCTGATCGCCTTGGCGCGGGAGCGGGGTATCCCGGTACTCGCCGACCCCAAGGGCACGGATTTCTCGGTCTACCGGGGTGCGACCCTGATTACCCCGAACCTGAGCGAGTTCGAGGCGGTCGTGGGCGCCTGCAGTTCGGAGCAGATGCTGGTGGAACGCGGCCACGCGCTGCTGGCGGAGCTGGACTTGGAGGCGTTGCTCATTACCCGCAGCGAACACGGCATGACGTTGTTGCGCAGCGATCAGCCGCCGCTGCACCTCCCGGCGCGGGCGCGCGAGGTGTTCGATGTCACCGGCGCCGGTGATACAGTGATTTCCACCCTGGCCGCCGCACTGGCCGCCGGTGCTGATTACCCGTCGGCGGTGGGCCTGGCCAACCTGGCGGCCGGCATCGTGGTGGGCAAGCTGGGGACGGCGACGGTCAGCGGTCCCGAGTTGCGTCGAGCACTGCACCTGGAGCGTGGCTCCGAGCGCGGCGTGGTCAATGTGGAGCAGCTGGCACAGGATCTCGACGATGCACGGGCGCGCGGTGAGCGCATCGTGTTCACCAACGGTTGCTTCGACATCCTGCACGCGGGGCATGTGGGCTACCTGGAGCAGGCGCGCAAACTGGGGGATCGGCTGGTGGTGGCGGTGAACGCCGACGCCTCGGTATCGCGTCTCAAGGGCCCCGGGCGCCCCATCAACCCGGTGGAGCGTCGCATGGCGGTGCTGGCCGGACTGGAGGCGGTGGACTGGGTGGTCAGCTTCGAGGAAGACACCCCCGAGGCGCTGCTGGCACAGGTTCGGCCCGATGTGCTCGTCAAGGGGGGCGATTACAGCAAGGAGCAGGTGGTGGGCTGGCAGATCGTGGAGAGTTACGGTGGCGAGGTGCGTTCGCTCGATTTTCTTGATAACTGCTCAACAACTGCTATCGTTGAACAAATTCTTAAAAAATGATGCCTGAGAGGTCTTTGCCATATTGACAGACCTCTCCTATAGTGCCTGATAATTGCGACGCTCAACAACCACCCCAAAAACACCGTAACGGAGATACACCATGAAAGCATCGATCCTCAAATCCGGCCTGGCCGCAGCCGCTGTATCTGTACTGCTGCTGTCCGGTTGTGCCACTTCTTCCCAGATCGAAGCCGCTGACGCCAAAGCTGCTCAGGCCCTGCAAGTAGCCAACGACGCCAAGGCCGCTGCCGACCGCGCCCAGTCTACTGCCACTGCTGCCCAGCGTTCTGCTGACGAAGCCAACCAGGCCATCATCCGCCTGTCCGAGACCTGCTGCCGCAAGTAAGTAACACCGCAACAGCAAGCCTCGACAGAGCAGGCTGAGCTGGTCAATCCAGGGTAATGTCCACGGGCAACCCGGCCTTGACCAGAGCAGCCTGCTCTGCTTTTTTCCAGTCCACGCGATTGGCAAACTCCGGCCGTTGCTGGATGGCCCGCTCAACTTCCTCCCTGAACCCCTCCAGCGGGTTTTCCTCGTTCCGGTACTCCTCCAGCCCCTCGTGAGCCTCCAGGTACAGCCTGCCGCGGTGGAAGCCCGCCTTGAACGGCTGGTTGATCACGCGGACCTTGGTGCCGCGCTTGACCCGGTGCGCCAGCTCATGGATATCGTCGTCCCACATGCGGATACAGCCGCTGCTGGCGCGCATGCCGATGCCCACTGGCTGGTTGGTGCCGTGCAGGAAATAGCTGGGCACACCGAGCTGGATGGCGTATTCCCCCATCGGGTTGTCCGGGCCGGGTGGCACCACGGCGGGCAGCGACCGACCGGCGGCCTCGTACTCGGCGCGGATGGACTTGGGCGGTGTCCAGGAGGGGCGGTGCACCACGGCGCGCACCTCGGTTTCCATGATGGGCGTTTCCCGGCCCTCCCGGCCGATGCCGATGGCATAGCTCAGAACGGTCTCGCCATCTTCCAGGAAGTAGTAGAGGCGCAGTTCGGCGAGGTTGAGCACAATCTCGTTGGGCTGCCCTTCGGGCAGGATGTACTCGGCCGGGATCAGGATTTCGTTGTCGCCCGGCACCCAGGGGTTGATACCGGGATTGGCGGCGATCAGTTCCCGAAAGCCGACGCCGTAGGCCTCGCCGATGATGTTGAAGGTGTATTCCGGCTGTGACTGGATGAATCGCCGCTGGCCGACCAGCGAGTCGCCGTCGGGCGGCACGCGGAAGGTCAGGGCCTGGCTGGTGAGTGCCACCGAAGCCATCAGCAGGAAGGTGAGGAAACGAACCAAGGTAGCAACCTCCGGAAGTGGGTAGGGCGGGCCGCGCAGGGGCCCTTGCCCGCGATTCTACACCAGCCGCCCGGTTACCCAAATACGGCCCGATGGGCGGCGGCGACGTTGGCGCGCAGGTGCTCCGGGTTGATGGTGCCGACGATGACACTCGAGACACCGCGGTGCCCGAGGATCATCTCCAGGGCGTTGGCGACCGGGTCGCCGTCGCCCGCCAGGTGGCCGCTGGCCAGTGCCTTCTTGATCAGCACGCCGGTCCGGTTGGCCAGGCAGGCGTCCACTACCGGGACTTCCTCCCGGTGGGCCAGGTTCCAGGTCACCATCACGCAGTCGCAGCGTTCGGCCGCCAGCAGTCCGCCGGCGACGCTCTTGGTGGACATGCCGAAGGCGCGCAGCTTGCCTTCACGCTTGAGGTCCGCCAGTGCATCCAGGGTGCCCCGGTGGCGGATGATGTCTTCGTCGTTGCCATCGGAGTGCACCAGCACCAGGTCGATTCGGTCGGTATTCAGGCGGCGCAGGCTGCGCTCCACACTCATGCGGGTGTGCTCCGGGGTGAAGTCGAAGTGCGAGCTGCCGTCCTCGAATTCCTCGCCTACCTTGGAGCAGATCACCCACTGGTCCCGCTGGCCCCGCAGCAGGGTGCCGAGGCGTTCCTCGCTGGTGCCGTAGGCGGGTGCCGTATCGATCAGGTTGATGCCCGACTCCCGGGCCAGCGCCAGCAACCGCAGGGCTTCCTCGTCATCGGGAATGCGGAAGGTGCTCGGGTACTTCACACCCTGGTTGCGGCCCAGCTTGACCGTCCCCAGGCCCAGCACGCTCACGTCCAGGTCGGTTCGGCCGAGGCGGCGACGGGGCAGCGGTTGGTCAGTCATGGCGATCCTCCATGGCGCGGTCCGGGATGGATGAAGGCGACTTCCCAGGGCGCCGGCGCGATGCCGGGGCGCGGCAGGGGCAGGTCGGGCGGGGCGGCGCGGGACGGTTGGATGTTGCGTTCCTGCAGCAGTCGAGCCACTTCGGCCGCCAGGTGGGGTGACAGGGTCAGCTTGGTGGGCCAGGCGGCGATCACGGCGCCGGGGCAGTCGGCCCAGGCGGCGAAGGCGTTGTCGGGGCGCGCGAGGTTGCGCTGTCGTGGCTCGGCGCGGCTCACCGGCAGTGCGGCCCAGTCGGCGGTGGACAGGTCCAGCCAGGGCATCAGCTCCGCCAGCTCCCGCTGTGCGTGCGCGATGACCTCATCGGTGGACTGATGGGCGCCTTTCTCGGCCAGAGAACCGCCCAGGTACCAGGCCTGGCTGCCGTCGGACAGGGGGTGGCTGGAAATGGTGAGCCGGGGCGTGGTCTCGGCACCCAGGCAGTGGCCGTAGAAGCGGTGCGGCAGGCGGTGGCGCACCATGACCTGTTGCAGGGGGCGCAGCTGCATCTGCGGTGCGGCGGCGCCGACCTGTTGCAGCAGGTCGGCATTGCCCTTGCCGGCGGTGAACACGAAGGCCCCGGGTTCCAGCAGCAGGTCGTTGCCGTCGCTGGCCACTCGCAGGCGGGGGCCGGCGGCGTTGCGCTCCCACCGGCACTGCTCCGGCGGCACCCTGAAAATGCGCTCCGGGCAGTTGTCCGCCAGCGCGCGCAGCACGCCCGGGGTGTCCATCACCATGTCCACCAGCTTGTACACCTTGCCCCGGAAGCCGGGGTCGCGCAGCGGCTCCGGCAATTCGTCGCGGGCTACCGGGTCGACGCGGCCGCGGGTCAGCTTGCTGGCAAAGAAGCCGCCGAGTCGCGAGCCCAGCCCGGCGGTGGACCACAGATAGAAGTGTTCGCTGAGGACGTTGGCGCCGCGCAGATCCACGTCGGCCGCGCCGCGCAGGCAGGCGCGCCAGTGGTCGGGCATCTCGGCAATGGCTTCGGAGGCGCCGGTCAGGCTGCCGCTGAGGGTGTACTTGATGCCGCCGTGGATCATGCCCTGGCTGGCCACGGTCTGATCGCTGCCGAGGGCGGTGCTCTCCAGCAGGATGGCGTTGTAGCCGCGGTTGCACAGCACGTTGAGGGTCCACAGGCCGGCGATGCCGCCACCCAGGATGACGACATCGGGAGCGATGCGGGTCGGCGAGAGGTCGGACATGGAATACGGGCCCCGGTCAAAGACCCGTCATTATAGCGGTTCAGGGCGCCCCGGGTCCGGGGGACCCGGGGCGATCGCTCAGTAGATGTTGAAACTCTCAGTAGATG
>JBJHAZ010000092.1:0-7438 GCA_050485225.1 Gammaproteobacteria bacterium | reverse complement strand
CAGCAGATCGTCACTCCGGATGGCGAGGTGATTGCCTTCGAGGTGGACAGCTTCCGCAAGCACTGTCTGCTGAATGGGCTGGACGATATTGGTCTGACGCTGCAGGACGCCGGCGCGATCCGCGCCTATGAGGAAAAGGCCCGCCAGGCTCGTCCCTGGCTGTTCAACCCCATCGCCTGAAGGGCGCGGTTATGGTGCGGCTGTGGCATTGCGGGAGAACCCCGCCGGACACGCCATTCGGCTACAGTCCGGCAAGGTACTCCCGCAACACCTTGCATCGGGTTTGATGGTAGGTATTCGAATTGTAGGAGCCCGCTCCGCGGGCGATAGAGTGTGCCGCGAACATGTGTTTTCGGCTCCCGCCAAGGGATCACATTGTGTGTCACGGGCGCGGCCTGCCGCGCAAACGGAATCTGGTTGAAGGAAAACGCTGAATGAGCAAGAAAGTACTGATCCTGCCCGGCGACGGTATCGGCCCCGAAGTGGTGGCCGAGGCGGTCAAGGTGTTGAAGGTGGTCGATGGGAAGTTCGGCCTTGATCTGGAGCTGAACGAGGCGCTGCTGGGCGGCTGTGCGATCGATGCCACAGGGGTGCCGCTGCCCGATGAAACGCTAGAGGCGGCCCGGGTGTCCGACGCGATTCTGCTGGGCGCGGTGGGTGGCCCCAAGTGGGACAATCTGGAGATGAGCAAGCGGCCGGAGAAAGGGTTGCTCGGTATCCGTGGCCAGCTGGAGCTGTTCGGCAATCTGCGGCCGGCGATTCTGTTTCCGCAGCTGGCGTCGGCGTCGAGCCTGAAGCCGGAGGTGGTGGCCGGCTTGGATATCCTGATCGTGCGCGAGCTGACCGGCGGCATTTACTTCGGTCAGCCGCGGGGTATCGAAACGCTCGACAATGGCGAGCGCCGTGGTTTCAACACGGATGTGTACAGCGAGTCGGAGATTCGCCGCATTGGCCGGCTGGCATTCGAGCTGGCCCAGAAGCGTAACCGCAAGGTGTGTTCGATCGACAAGGCGAACGTGCTGGAGGTGACGGTGCTGTGGCGCGAGGTGATGACCGAGTTGTCGAAGGAGTATCCGGATGTGGAGCTGTCGCACATGTATGTGGACAACGCGGCGATGCAGTTGGTGCGTGCGCCCAAGCAGTTCGATGTGCTGGTGACCGGCAATCTGTTCGGCGACATTCTGTCGGATCAGGCGGCGATGCTGACGGGTTCGATCGGGATGTTGCCGTCGGCCTCACTCAACAGCAGCAATCAGGGGATGTATGAACCCTGCCATGGTTCGGCGCCGGATATTGCCGGACAGAACAAGGCGAATCCGCTGGCGACTATCCTGTCGGCGGCGATGATGCTGCGTTATTCGCTGGATGCCGGGGCTGCTGCCGATGCGATCGAACAGGCGGTGAGCCAGGTGCTGGATCAGGGCTTGCGTACGCCGGATATCGCGTCTGAGGGTTGTACACTGGTCGGCACTGATGCCATGGGTGATGCGGTGGCGGCGGCGCTGAAGGGGTAGTGGTTGGGCGTTGGTGGTTTGGTGGTTTGGTGCGGCTGAGATTTTGGTGCGGCTGCGGCATTGCGGGACAACCCCGCCGGACACGCCATTCGGCTACAGTCCGGCAAGGTTGACCCGCAACACCTTGCGTCAGGTTTGGCGGCACCCCCGCGTTGTAGGAGCCCGCTCCGCGGGCGATGCGGGGTAACGTAACGGCACAGCACGGTGCGACTGCGGCGTCGCGGGAAAACCCCGCCGGACACGTTGTTCGGCTAAGGTCCGGCAAGGTTCACCCGCAACGCCTCGCATCAGGTTTGTCGGTACCCCGCATTGTAGGAGCCTGCTCCGCGGGCGATCTGCGGGCGATGGAATTACAACGGTCACGAACCGCCGCAAAGGTTCAAAATTCACCTGAGAAAGATTGGGTAATATGATGAAAAACGTAGGTTTTGTAGGCTGGCGCGGGATGGTCGGTTCTGTGCTGATGGACCGCATGGTTCAGGAGAATGACTTCGCCGACATCAATCCCGTGTTCTTCACCACGTCGCAGGCGGGTCAACCGGCCCCTGAGTATGGCTCGGCGAAGGGTTCGACCCTGAAGGATGCCCGCGATATCGATGAGCTGGCGGCGATGGATGTGATCATTACCTGTCAGGGCGGCGATTACACCAATGAGGTGCATCCGAAGCTGCGCGCCACTGGCTGGAACGGTTACTGGATCGATGCGGCGTCGGCGCTGCGCATGAAGGATGATGCGGTGATCATTCTCGACCCGGTGAACCGCAAGGTGATCGATCAGGCCCTCGACAAGGGGGTCAAGGATTACGTGGGCGGTAACTGCACGGTGAGCCTGATGCTGATGGGCCTGGGCGGCCTGTTCAACGCCGGGCTGGTGGAGTGGGCGAGCGCGATGACCTACCAGGCCGCGTCGGGTGCCGGCGCGAACAACATGCGCGAGCTGATCGGCCAGATGGGGGCGATCCATTCGTCGGTGGAGAAGGAACTGGCGGACCCGGCCTCGGCGATTCTCGACATCGACCGGAAGGTGGCGGCCACCATCCGTGGCAGCGACCTGCCCACCGAGTATTTCGGTGCGCCGCTGGCCGGCAGTCTGCTGCCGTATATCGACAAGCAGCTCGACAACCATCAGAGCAAGGAGGAGTGGAAGGCTCAGGCGGAGACCAACAAGATTCTGGGTCGCAGCGACAGTCCGATTCCGCTGGATGGCGTGTGTGTACGCATCGGCGCCATGCGCTCCCACAGCCAGGCGCTGACCATCAAGTTGAAGAAGGATGTGCCACTGGCCGAGGTGGAAAGCCTGATTGCCGCCGCCAATGACTGGGTGCGCGTGGTGCCGAATGATCGGGATGTCACGCTGAAGGAGCTGACGCCGGCAGCCGTCACCGGCGAGATGCACATTCCCGTTGGTCGCCTGCGCAAGATGAGCATGGGGCCGGAGTATCTGGCGGCCTTTACCGTGGGCGACCAGCTGTTGTGGGGCGCTGCGGAACCGTTGCGTCGCATGCTGCGTATCCTGCAGGAAGCTTGATCCCGAGAGGGCGAACGCCGCCCGGCGTTCGCCCGCTGGCAGGGCTGGACAACACCTCGACACTGCCCTGGCAGCGGTTCGAAGCCGCCATTTTGAGGCCGATTTTCCGATTTTGGCCGCCGCAAGCCGAAAAAACCGTGGCACAATGAAACGTCTGTCCGGACGCTTCTGGAGTCTCGTCCTTGTCGGCGCGAACAACAAAAAACTGCCTGGTGCTGTTGTGGCTGGTGTCATGGTCGGTCGCCGCCGATGAACCTCGCATCGAGGTCAGCGGGGTCGACGACAGAACGGCCCAGATTATCCGCAACTCTCTGCCCATTGCCCGCGAGCGCTGCACCACCCCCGTACGTCGACTGCGCCATCAGGTGGCAGGATCTCGTGCCGAGGTGCAACGTCTGCTGACCGGGCTGGGCTACTACAACAGTGAAATCACCACCCGCTTTGACCGCAACGACGATTGCTGGGCCCTGTATCTCGACGTGGAGACGGGGCCGCCGGTGGTGGTTGCCGAGGTGAATGTCAGGCTGCGAGGGGAGGGCGCGGAGGACGAGGTGTTCCGCGACTATCTGGCGGCGCTGCCGATCAGCGAGGGTGATCAGCTGCACCACGGCCGCTACGAGAGCATCAAGAGTCGGCTCGGCAATATCGCTGCCAGTCGGGGCTTCACGGAAGCGCGTTTCCGGCGGCAGCGGCTGGTGGTGAACACCGAGGACAATACGGCCGTGGTCGACCTGCTGTACGACACCGGCCCACGATACCGTTTTGGCGAGTTCACCTTCGAGCAGGACATCCTGCGGGAGGACCTGCTGATGCGCTACAGCGACCACCGCCCCGGTGATCCCTTTGACGTGGGTGGGGTGATCGAACTCAACCAGCGGCTGAACAACAGCGGCTATTACTCCATGGTCCAGGTGCGCCAGCAGGACCCGGACCGCGACAGCCGCGAGATTCCCGTCACGGTGGAGATGGAACCCCGCCCCCGCTATGGCTACGGGGTACGCGGTGGCTATTCCACCAATACCGGCGTCCGGGGGGCGCTCACCGGTGAGGCGCGCCGCATCAATCGGGCCGGCCATCGCATAACCGGCGAGATCGAGGGCTCCGAGGTGACTTCCCAGGCGGGCCTGGCCTATCGCATTCCCGGGTCCCGGCCGCACCTGGACCACACTCGCTATGCCGTCGGCTTCAAGACGGAAAACACCGATACCTTCGATTCGGATATCTGGCACATCGGGGCAAGCCGGGTTACGGTCCTGCCCTCCGGCTGGAAGCGCACCGTCTCCCTGACCTTCCAGGAAGAGCAGTACCGTATTGACGGCCAGCCCAGCCAGCGTACCCTGCTGCTGCTGCCGGGTATGGACTGGTCGCGCTCCCGTGCCGATGACCTGCTGCGTCCCCGGCATGGCTGGAGCCTGAGCGCTTCGACCCGAGCCGCGGTGGAAGGTGTACTGTCGGACACCTCCCTGGCGCAGCTGCACCTGCGCAGCAAGTACATCATGCCCTTGGGGCGAGGACGCCTGTTGGCCCGCGCCGAGGGGGGCACCACCTGGGTGGATTCGTTTCAGGAGCTGCCGGCGTCATTGCGTTTCTACACCGGTGGTGACAACAGTGTGCGCGGTTACGACTACGAGGAGTTGGGTCCCACCGATGGCGAGGGCAATGTGGTCGGCGGGCGTTACATGCTGGCCGGCAGCGTGGAGTATGAGTGGCCGATACGCGACCAGTACGGCATCGCGGTCTTCTACGATGCGGGCAATGCCTTCAATTCCTTCGATGTGGGCCTCAAGTCCAGCCTGGGTGTCGGTGCCCGCTGGCACTCGCCGATTGGCCCGATCCGGGTCGATTTTGCCTTTCCGCTGGAGGACGGCGGCTTCCGCTTGCACCTGAGCATGGGGCCGGACCTGTGAGCGGCGCAGCGGCAGTGGCAAAGCGCGTGCTGAAAGTCCTCGTGCTGGTGGTCGGCAGCTTGCTGGTGCTGTTGTTGGCCATTGCCCTGGGCCTTGGTCTGCTGGTGCGCAGTGAAGGCGGTACAGCCTGGCTGGTGAACACGGCCGTGTCGCGCTTTGTGGCCGATGGGCAGGTCGGCGGGGTGCAGGGCAGTCTGGCCCGTGGCCTGGCGATCGACGACTTTTCCGGGTCCTTCGGCGAAGTGTCGATTGACCTGAGCCGACTCGAAGCCCGTTGGCAGTGGACGGCGTTGCTGCGCTCCCGCATTCACGTGAACTACCTCACGCTGGAGGGGCTGGAGGTCGATGTGCCGCCCGGCGACGAGGAGGAGACACCCGACGAGGAGCCGATGTCCTGGCCGTCGCTGGTGTTGCCGGTCGAGATCGTGCTCGATCGGGTCCAGGCGACCGACACCCTGATTCGCATGGGTGAGCAGGAACACCGGATCCACTACGCCGGGTTGGTGGCGAGCCTCAACCCCCGTCGCCTCGAGATCGGGGAGCTGCATGTCCAGTACGAGGATATCGACGCGTCCCTGCACGGCCGTGTCGCCACCCGTTTTCCCTATGACAGCGAACTCCGAATCGGCTGGCTGCTGGACGGCGAGGATGTCTGGAGTGGTCGCGGCCGGCTGTGGGGATCGGTGGAACAGTTCGACCTGGAGCATCGGTTGACCGGTCAGGCACTGGTGGACAGTCGCGGCTCCGTGACCACCGGGGTTGACCGCGAGGTGGTCAGGGTGGCGCTGGATGCCCTGGACGCCGAATTGACGAATCGGGTCCGTGTCACGGACCTGCAGGTGGATGGCCTCGACGACGCGGTCAATGCCAGCCTGCGCCTGGATGTGGCCGGCCGGCCGCAACAGTGGCAGGTGACGCTCGACGGCCGCGCGGAGATGGAGGGCTACCCGGTACTGGATATCGACCTGCTCGGAGCCGGTGATCTGGAACAGTTCAACCTGGAGCGCCTGCTGCTGGGTGATGGCAGCGGTCGCCTTGAAGCCACCGGCGATGCGCGCTGGACACCGGAGTTGAGCGCCCGGCTGACGCTCGATATTCACGAGCTGGAGCTGTCGCCCTGGATTCCGGAAGCCGACCTGGCACTGGATGGTCAGGTGCTGCTGACCTACCGGGACGAGGAGGGTGCACACGAGGCCGAACTCGAGCTGACGCCGTTGGAGGTTCGTTACGACGACGTACCGATTGCCGCGAACGGCCGGTTCTCCTGGCGTCCGGAGCGCATCGAGGTGGCCGACCTGCAAGTGGTTGCCGCAGAGAACACCCTGGCCTTGAGCGGACTCTACGCCGATGAGGCGCTGTTCGCCGACTGGCGTCTGGATGCACCCAACCTGGGGCTGCTCGGCGACGAATGGTCCGGGCAATTGGTCAGCAGCGGTCGGCTCGAAGGCACGCTCGAAGCGCCGCGCATCGAGCTTCAGGCGGCGGGCAGCTCGCTGCGCTTTGGCGAGATAGGCATCGACGCCCTCAGCCTGGACGGTCAGCCGCAGGGTGGTTCGCTGGAACACCGGATCGAGCTGGCCGTGACCGGCCTGCAATCCGGAGAGACTCGCGTCGATCGCGTCGCCGCCCACCTCACCGGCAGCCCCGAACAACACCGCCTGGAAGCCACGGCCAACATGGCGGAAGAGCAGGTGGACGTAGCCGTTGCCGGAGGCTATCGGGATGAACACTGGCGCGGGGAGGTGGCGAGCCTGGCGCTGACAGTGCGTGAGCTGGGTCACTGGGCGACTGCGGCTCCAGCAGGCCTCGAGATCGGTGTCGACCGGTTGGAGCTCGACCCGCTCTGTCTGTCCCAGACCGAGCGGCGACGCTCCCGGGAAGGGACTGGTGACAGCACTGTGGAGGGCGCCGACCGCAGCGAACAGGCCGATACGGACGAGGTCGACAACAATTCCCCGGTCCAGCGTGAAGCCCGCCGGGAGCGCCGCGAGCCCAGCCGCCTTTGCGTACAGGTGGCGCAGCGGGGCGATGACGACCTCCGGCTGCAGGCCAGCCTCGAGCGCTTCCCGCTCCATCGCTTCAATCATTACTGGCCGATCGGAACCGGCATCCGAGGCTGGCTGGACGGGACGGCCGAAGCTACGCTGACTGATGATGGCCCGGTGTGGGAAGCCAGCCTGGTGTCCGCAGAGGGCCACTTGCTGTACGCCGAGCTGAATGACGAGATCGAAACCATTCCCTATCGGGACCTGCGTCTGGTTTCGCGAGGGGATGTGCACCGCTGGCGGGTCGCAGCCGGATTCGAGTTGCCCGACCAGGGTGAATTGGCGCTGGATCTGTCGATCCTGCCGAAGGAGAACCAACGTCTCGAAGGTCGGTTGGAGGGCCGCTTCAGCGACCTGAGTTGGCTCGACATGTTTGCCAACCCCGTGTCCGACATCAGTGGCGAACTGCTGGCGGACCTGGATATTCGCGGCACGGTCGAACAG
>JBJHAZ010000091.1:0-7445 GCA_050485225.1 Gammaproteobacteria bacterium | reverse complement strand
TTTCCCAATGACGGGAGCCCTGATGGAGTGTACTGCCCTCGTGCCCACGCACCTTGCCGATACCAATCAGCGCGAACGCCTGTTGTCGATGCTGCTCAGCGAGCTGGATGGCATGGTCTACCTGGGACGGGTGGATGAACACTGGACCATGGAATTTGCCAGCCAGGGTTGTCACCAGCTCACCGGCTATCGGGCCGAACAGCTGGTGATGAACCGCCAGGTGTCCTTTGTCAGCCTGATCCATCCCGACGATCGCCAGCGCGTCCACGACGAAATTCACAGCGCCCTCGCTCGGGCCAGTGCCTTCGTGCTGGAGTACCGGATCATCCACGCCGACGGCAGTGAACGCTGGGTAACGGAACGCGGCCGGGGGATTGCCCAGGAAGGTGCTGCACAAGCCCTTCTCCACGGCTTCATTCAGGACATCACCGATCGCCATCTGTACGAAAAACAGCTGGTGGAGGCGGAGCAGCGCTACCGCTCCATCTTCGAAAACGCCATTGAAGGCATATTTCAAAGCACTTCCGACGGCCACTACCTGCAGGTCAATAATGCGCTGGCGCGCATCTACGGCTACGACTCGCCCGAGGACATGATCATCGGCCTGCGCGACATCGGCGAGCAGCTGTACCTGCAGCCGCGCCGTCGCGATGAGTTCGTGCGGCTGATGCGCGAGGAGGGGGTCGTTACCAACTTCGAATCCCGGGTGTATCGCAAGGACGGCTCCGTGATCTGGATTTCCGAGAATGCCCACACGGTGCTCGACGCCGATGGCAACCTGCTCTACTACGAAGGCACGGTGGAGGACATCACCGAGCGCAAGGCCTACGAGGAGCTGATTGCCTTCCAGGCGACTCACGACCACCTGACGCGGTTGCCCAACCGGGTGCTGCTGCTGGAACGCCTGGGTCAGGCCATTCTGGCTGCAGAGCGGGAGGGCACCCAGGTGGCCGTGATGTTCGTGGATCTCGATCACTTCAAGAATGTGAACGACAGCCTCGGCCATGTGGCCGGCGACGAGCTGATCCGGGTCATTGCCAAACGCCTGCGCCACACCCTGCGCGACAGCGATACCGTGGCTCGACTCGGCGGCGACGAATTTGTGCTGCTGCTGCCCGATGTGCCCCGCGGGTCCGGCGTGGTGACCCGGGCCGTGGAGCGGGTGCTGGCGGCGGTGGAACAGCCTTGCGTGATCGGTGACCAGGAATACCTGATCACCTGCAGCATCGGCATCAGCCTGTATTCCGATGACGGCCTCGATGCCGAGACCCTGCTGAAACACGCGGATATCGCCATGTACCGCGCCAAGCAGACCGGGCGCAACAACTTCCATTACTTCACGTCGGATCTGGACGTTCACACCTCCCGCCGCCTGCGGCTGGAGCAGAAGCTGCGGGTGGCGATCAACGAGCAGCAGTTCCGGCTTCACTACCAGCCCAAGTTTTCAGCCGCCACCGGCGAATTGCTCGGTGCCGAGGCGCTCATTCGCTGGTACCGGCCCGACAGCGATCAGGTCATCATGCCCGGCAAGTTCATCCCGCTGGCGGAGGAAACCGGTCTGATCAACGCCCTCGGCAAGTGGATACTGGACGAAGCCTGCCGCCAGCTGAGCGTCTGGATCGACGCCGGCCTTGACCCGGTGCCGGTGGCCATCAACCTGTCGGCGCGGCAGTTTCTGCACCCGGGTCTGCTGGATACCGTGGTCGACGCGCTGACCGAGTACGCCATTGCGCCGGAGCTGTTGGTGGTGGAAGTGACCGAAAGCTGCCTCGCCGTGGAAGAGGACATGTTTCTGGAAAAACTCGGTGCATTGCGGGCGCTGGGCGTGCGCATTGCCATCGACGACTTCGGCACCGGGTATTCCAACATGCATTCGTTGCGTACCATGCCGGTGGATTACCTCAAGATCGACCGGTCCTTTCTGCTGGGTGTGGAACACAACGACCGCGACCGGGCGATCTACCGGGCGATGACCGCCATGGCGAGCCACCTCGGCCTGAAGGTAGTATCCGAGGGGGTGGAGACCCTGGCCCAGTACGAGTTCCTGAGGGAAGCGGGTTGCGACGAGGTGCAGGGTTACTACTTTGCCCGCCCCATGCGCGCCAGAGATTTCGAACAATGCCTGATGGACACATCGATCCCGAGAGCGGCCTTTCCCCTGACCTGAGTCCCGCGCTGGCCGGTCGGCTGCGCGTCGCGGTCTATGGCACCCTCAAGCGGGGCCGCACCAATCACCATTTTCTGCGCGGAGCGCGGTTCCTCGGCGAGGAGCGACTGCCACACCTGCGCCTGTACGATCTGGGCCCTTACCCCGGTGCGGTGCCGGGTCGGTCGGGTTCCATCACCGTAGAGATGTACGAGATCACTCCCGCTCACCTGTCGCGTCTCGATTGGCTGGAGGACTGCCGACAGGATCTGCCCGCCGTCGGGCTGTACCGCCGGCAGCAGGTCGCCACCCGCTGTGGCCCTGCCTGGCTGTATCTCTACAACCGGTCGGTCAGGGGGCGGCGCTGGTTGCGTTCGGGTCGCTGGTAGCCGGTACCGTTGCGGCGACGTCGTGGTGCCGTGACAGCAGGTCCAGCCCGCGCTCCAACGTGGCCCTGGACAGCTCGCCGATGTGGGTGTGCAACAGGGTGCCGTCCGCGTCGTAGAACAGGGTGGTGGGTAGTACCCGGGCACCCACCGCCTCGCTGAGTTGGCCGTTCTGGTCGAGCAGCACATTGTCCAGCGCCAGGTCGGCGCGATCGAGAAAGCGCTGGACCAGCGGTGCGCTTTCGCCCTGGTTGGCGAAGGCAAAGAGAATATCCGGCCGGTTGCGCTGGGCCTCGGCGAACACCGGCATCTCGCGCACGCAGGGCGGGCACCAGGTGGCCCAGATGTTGGCCACCAGTGGTCGGTTTTCCCGCCGTGCCATCTCCGCCAGCGATACCGGCTCGCCCGTCAGGGTCAGCAGTTCGGCCTCGGGCACCGGTGGACTGAGCTCACTCATGGCGATCACCGCCATGGCCAGTACACCCCAGGTGCCCACTCCCGCCGCCAGCCCGCCCGAAAGAGCCTTGCGTTGTGGCGGGTGGCGCCACAGCGCCCAGCCCGCGTAGAGCGCTGCCGTGAGCACGCCACCGGCCACATGGAAGCCGCCGTCGCGCACATCGATCATCTGCCAGAGGTTGTAGTAGCTGTCGTGGTACAGCACCACGAAGGCCAGCCGGGCGCCGAGCACCCCCAGGATCACTACATTGAGCAGGGTGTCTCCGGTGGTGGTCAGCTGGCGCCGGCCGAGCAGCGCGCCCACCAGCAGGGCCACGCCGAGCGACAGCAGCATGAGCAGGTGGGACAGGGTGACGCCGGCGGGGCCGATCGCCAGGCTTTGTTGCAGTGCATTCATGGAATGTCGGGGTCGAGGAAATCAGCCGGCAGCATAGCGAGGCCGGACCCGGTTGCCAAACCGGCGGCGCCCACAACCTCAGGCGGTTTGAACGCCGTGCAGTCACCTCGGTATAGTCCCGGCCGGGAATCGACCGGGCCGGCGCAACTGGGGAGGCGTCGTCGACGCCGAATTCAAGTCCCGGCGAAAACGGGCGATCTGAACAGGGAGAAGCGGGGGTCGGCCAAGTCCACCGCAGGGTGAATTAACAAGAGACTGGAAGGTCGGGGAGAGACTGGGGTGCTGAAGTATGGTCGTATTCGCGGGGCGGGTTGCCGCGCGCTGTTGTTGCTGTGGGCGCTGGTGCTGAGCGGGTGCGCCACCTTCGCGCCCTCGCCGCCCGCCAACCAGAGCAACCTGTGCGAGATCTTCCGCGAGCAGCCGCGCTGGTATGACTACGCGCGGGATTCCGAGCAGAGCTGGGGCACCCCGATCGCGACCCAGATGGCGTTCATCCAGCAGGAGTCGTCGTTTCGCAGCCATGTGCGGCCGCCGCGCAACCGGCTGCTCGGCTTCATCCCGTGGAGCCGTCCCTCGTCTGCCTACGGCTACGCCCAGGCCCAGGATCCGGTGTGGGGCGAGTATCGCGACGATGCCGGCAGCACGCTGGCGCGCCGTACCCACATGAAGCACGCCACCGACTTCATCGGCTGGTACAACCGCCGGGTACATCGCAGTGTCGGTATTTCCCTCAACAATCCGGAGCACCTGTATCTCGCCTATCACGAGGGCCCCACCGGCTATCGCCGGGGCACCTGGCAGGGCAAGCCCCAGGTGCAGCGGGCCGCGCGCCAGGTGTCGGAGCGGGCGGGGCGCTATCAGGCGCAGCTCAACAGCTGCGAGGCCGAGTTCCGCTGTCGCCGCTTCTACCAGTTCGGCCCCTTCTGCCGCGCCTGAGGCGGCGTCAGTCCGGGCCGGCGGCCGGCTGCGCGTCGGGCAGTACTTCCCACTCGGGGTCCTCGAACTCGCCAATGATCCGGATCTCGCACTTGCGCGAATGCTCCTCGAGGATCGTCCGCACCCGCTCGTCGCGCCGGTCGTCCTTGGCGTCGCGGGCGTCCTTGCTGTCCCAGCTGGCGATGGCAAGCAACTTGTCCGGCTCGCCGATCTTGCGGTGCAGCCGGGTGCCCCTGGCGCCCGGGGTCTGCTGGATCACCTCGCTGGCGCGCACCCAGTTGGCGGCGTATTCCTCGGCGGTGAAGCCGGGTTTGAGATGGACCTCGAAGATGAATTTCATAAGCCTCCCTGTGGCTCGGATCGAAGCAACTTGGCCATGCCGGTACGGGAGCAGTGCCTTTGAGGGGCACTGCTCTCCGAAGTCCGGGCGGCGTGGAATGCCGGGTCAGTCGGCGACGGGGTGAGCGTCCACCGGCTGCTCGAAGGCGATGAACAGTATGCAGGGGTCCCCGGCGTCGCAATGCCCGCTGTGGGGCAGTTCGGCCGGGCCGTAGATGTAGGTTCCGGGTTCGATGGCTCGGGATGGCTGGCCCTCGAAGTCCAGGTGCAGGGTTCCCGACACCAGAATCATTCTCTCGGCCGAGGTATGCCAGTGTTTGGGCAATTCGGAGCCGGCAGGCACGCGGAAAAAGATGTCGGCGTTGGGTTCCCCGGGGTCGCCCTGGAGTACCGCGATGCCACACCCCTCGGGAAAGAACTCGGGGCAGGGGGCCCATTCGAGGTTGGCGTCATTGTGGGTGATGAACAGTGCCTGGGCCGGGGTGGCATGCACCGGTACGGCCAGGAGCAGACCGGCCGCGATCAGCGCGCCAACGGCAAGCGAAGCGCGGGAGAGCATGGGCATGAAGGATGGGAAAAGGGACATGAAACACCTCCTGTGTCGATAGTGTCGCCGCCCGGAACAACAGTGTAGTACAGCCTGTACCGCTCGACCGGTCATTCAAGTTTTGTCGGGTGGTGGCCGATGACTGGTATTACAGACGTCATTTCGGGCCTATCGATGAATGCTTCCACCCTGATTGGCATGCTGGCCAGCATTCTGCTGCTGGCGAGCGTGCTGTTCTTCTCCGCCGAGTCGCAGCAGGGGTTTCTGAACCTGCCGGGACTGGGGATCGTGATTACCGGCGTGATGGCGGCTACCTTCATCAGCTATCCGCTCAAGGAGGTGATGCGGGTGTTCCGGCTGGTGGGCATCGTGTTCCGGCGCGAGAACCTCTATACACGCGAGGACATCGAGGAGCTGGTGGAGATGTCGCGCCTGTGGTTCAAGGGAGAGGTGCGCAAGGTCGAGGAGGCGCTGGAGTCGGCTCGCAACCCCTTCCTGCGCACCGGTATCCAGCTGGTGATCGCCAACACCAAGGAAGAGGAAATCATCGACCTGCTGCGCTGGCGCATCGCCCGGCTGCGCGCCCGCGAATACGCCGAGGCGCAGATTTTCCGCACCATGGCCACCTATGCGGCCGCCTTCGGCATGATCGGCACCCTGGTGGGGCTGGTGAACATGCTGGCGGTAATGGATACCAGCGACCTGGATCTCATCGGCCCACAGATGTCCGTGGCGCTGTTGACCACCTTCTACGGCATCCTGCTGGCCAATGTGCTGTTCAAGCCCATCGCCGTGAAGCTGGAGCGCCGCACCGAGGAGCGGTTGATCGCCATGAACATGGTGCTCGAAGGGGTCGCCCTGATGAGCAAGCGGCGCCTGCCGTCGTTCATCGAGGAGACCCTGAATTCCTTCGTGGCCAGCTACGAGGACGAGATTCGCGACAATGGGGTGATCCCGCGCGAGGATGCGGAGCCCGGCCGCGATGTCTAGGTACGGCACCCACCTGATCGGCACGGAAGGCTACACCGAACCCGAGGGCGACGACGGCTGGCTGCTCAGCTATCTCGATGTGCTGACGCTGATCATCGCGCTGTTCGTGCTGCTGTTGGCCTTCTCCGAAACCAGCCCCCGGCTGGCCCAGATGGACGAGGACTCGGAGAGTCCGGCCGCGGCGACCGCCACGGCGCAGCGCATCCCCATGACCGACCGCAGCGGCCTGCTGCCGGAAGACATGGGCCTGCGCCCGCAACAGCAGCAGTTGGAGCAGCGGATTCGATCCCTGGAGCTGCAGGGCGTGGATGCCACGCCGACGCCCGAAGGGGTCACCCTGCGCATCGCCGACAACCTGCTGTTCGACAGCGGTCAGGCGGAACTGACCGAGGCCGGCAAGGGCGTCGTGGCCCAGCTGCAGCCGGTGCTGGCGTCTTTCGAGGGCGAGATTTCCGTGGAGGGGCACACCGACAGTATCCCCATCAGTACTCCCCGGTTCCCCTCCAACTGGGAGCTGTCGAGCGCACGCGCCATATCCGTGCTGCGGTTCCTGCAGGAGCAGGGCATCGATCAGGAACGCATGCGGGCCATCGGCTATGCCGAAACCCGTCCGCTGGAGAGCAACGACAGTCCCGCAGGCCGCGCCGCCAATCGCCGGGTCGAGTTGTTGCTGCGCGACGGTGGGTGAGGTCATGGCCAGCGCGGTGCCGCAGTTCCAGCCCATGAACGTCGAGGACTGCCTGCTGGTGCTCGATGAACTCGACGAGGTGATGAGCGGCGCCCGTACCCTCCTCGATCGCGCCCGCGACTATGAGCTGGACGCGCTGCTGCCGGACGACTTTGTGGCGCTGGAAGAACTGTACGGCCGGATGCTGGCCGAGCAGCGCCACTACACCCGGTTGCTGATCACCCTCAGTCGGAACGCAGATGACGCAGCAGGTTGCGGTCGCAGTGGCTGTGGCAGTCGAGCACCAGCTTCTCCTGCAGCAGCTGCAGCTGGTGCATCAGAAACATGACCACGATGCTGATCACCAGGGCGATCAGGGTCGAGTTGAAGGCGACGCCGAGGCTGGCGGTCACGCCGGCGATGTCCCCCTCCACCGCCCGGTGGGCCTGACCGAGTGCCTCGCCGATCCCGCGCACCGTGCCGATGAAGCCGATGGAAGGAATCGCCCAGGCGATGTAGCGCACCATCGACAGCTCCGAATCCAGTCGATCCGATTCCGTATCACAGACTTCCGAGACGGC
>JBJHAZ010000090.1:0-7472 GCA_050485225.1 Gammaproteobacteria bacterium | reverse complement strand
CCATGAGCAAAGCTGTCACCATCGTGCTGGTCAATCTCGGCTCGCCCGAGCAACCCGATGCCGCGTCGGTTGCCCGGTTTCTGCGACCCTTCCTCGGCGACCGCCGTGTGGTGGAGATTCCCAAGCCGGTGTGGTGGCCGATTCTCAATGGTATTGTCATCCCCCGTCGCGCAAAGCGGGTCGCCGAGAACTATCGCTCCATCTGGATGGAGGGTGGATCTCCCATCCGGGTGTATACGGCCAACCTGGCTCGCGCGCTGGAACACTATTTTCACAGCGGTAACGCGGAGCAGGTTCGTGTTCGCCACGCCATGACCTACAGCGCGCCGTCCATTGCCGACGTACTGTCGGAGGAGCAGCAGGCCGGGATCGAACGCATCGTGGTCGTGCCCCTGTATCCCCAGTATTCGGCGACCACCACGGCCGCCGTGTACGATCAGGTCGGTCGCTATTGCCTCGGCCGTCGTGATATTCCCGATATCCGCATTGTCCATGATTATCACGATCGGCCGGAGTACATCACTGCATTGGCGGATTCGGTGCGTGAGCACTGGCAGCACGCGGGCCGTCACCAGCGCCTGCTGATGTCTTTTCACGGCATTCCGCAACGCAATGTGGATCTCGGCGATCCCTATCGCAGGCACTGTGAAACCACTGCGACGCTGCTGGCAAAGGAACTGGGTCTTGGCGCCGAGGAATGGGGGTTGTCTTTCCAGTCGCGATTCGGCCCTGCCAAGTGGCTGCAACCCTATACCGACGACCTGATTCGCGCCTGGGCAACCGAGGGCATCACCGAGATGTCTGTTATTTCACCGGCCTTTGCCGCAGACTGTCTCGAGACGCTGGAAGAAATTTCCCAGGAGTATCGCGAGGTATTTCTCGCGGCCGGCGGCCGAGTTTTCGATTACATTCCCTGTCTCAATGATTCCGAGCGGCACGTCGCAATGTTGGCAGCTTTGACCGCTCGTCACCTATAAGAGGCCCGTTTACGAATTTTTTTGATTGTTAACGGCTTTTTTCTGGAAATTTTCGCTTCACTGCATAAAATATACACAACCCGTATCAGGCGGGATACCTATACGTTCTTCAACCAGCAGGAGACATCCGATGGCTCGAGCAACCAAGGCGAGTTCAAAGAAGACGAGCACAGCCCGAACCACAAAAGCAAAAACAGCCACCACCGGCAAAACGGCCACTCGCACCCGTAGTACTCCCACCCAAGCAAAAGCCACCGCAGCTCCACAATCCGCCCAGGTAAAACATCTCGAAGGTGCGCTCAAGCAGCAGCGCAAGGAAACGGCGACTGTCGAGAAAAAGCTCACTGCCGTGCGGGCCAAGGTAAAGACCACCCGTGAAAAAGCCCTGAAAACCAAAACCAGGGCCGCCGAGAACGCACTGGTCAAAGCCCGTGGCGAGGCGAGCGCGTTGAATCAGCGCCTCAACCAACTGCGCGACGAGGTGCGTGAAACCCGCCGCAAGCTCAACATGGAGAAGCTGCTCCATTCCATCGTTGAAGCCGAGCACAAGGCTCAGGAGCGACTTGCCGAGATGCGCGAGAAGCTGCAGGAAAAAGCGTTGGATGAACTCGACAAGGCGCGGGCCCGATTCGAGGCGGGCTGGCTCAAGAAGAAAGAGTCCCAGATCAGTCGCCAGATGAAAACCGCAGAGAAAAATGTTGCCTCCAAGGTGTCTGCCGTGGAGAAAAAAGTGCTGGCCCAGATCAAGTCTCTGGAGAAGAAGGCCGAGGGTTCTTCGGCTCCGAAAGCGGCCAAGCCCCGTAAACCGCGCAAGGCTGCCGCAGTGGCCAGCGCGCCGGCCGCCGCTGCTGCCGCAGAACAGTCCGCTGCGGCCAAGCCGGCCGCCCGCCGTGGTCGCAAACCCAAAGCGGCAACTGCAGCGAAGGCTCCGCCGAAAGCGCGGGCCGCATCGAAACCCAAAAGTGCTGCCAGCGCCAAGCCGGCAACAAGCAAGGCCGCGTCCCCCCGTCGCCGTGGACGTCCGCCGAAGGCCGCTGCCGCCAAGTCCGAGTAACACGGCTGATCCGAAAGGACGGTTTGTTCTGTGCCCCCTACGGCCTCGCCGAGGGGGCTTTGTCTTTGGAACCGAATGTCCATGAGCACCCTTCTTGCGCTGGAGTCTTCCGCAACCGCCTGCACTGTAGCCCTGTCTGTCGCGGGCACCTGTTACTGTCGTGAATCCCTGACGCCTCGCGAACACACCCGGCTGCTGCTGCCGATGGTGGATGAAGTGCTGGAGGAGGCAGGCATCGAAATTCACCAGCTCGATGCACTCGCCTTTTCCGCCGGCCCCGGTTCCTTTACTGGTTTGCGCATCGCCTTTGGACTGGTACAGGGGCTGGCATTTGCCCGCGATATTCCCGTGGTGCCGGTGCCGACTCTGGCGGCACTGGCCGAGGCCGCGCGCCAGCAGCATCAACTGCAGCCGGGAGACCATGTGCTGCCGGCGCTGGATGCCCGCAAGGACGAGGTGTACTGGGGCTTGTACCGCGTCGACGACCATCATCGGCTCATCGAGCAGGCGGTCAACCGGGTGTCGGCCGCTGCCGATGTGTGTGTCTCGGTCCCGGTTGCGCTCGGCGTGGGCGACGGCTGGCTTTTTGCCGATGAGATGCCCGCGCGGCCGCAGCGAACAGACGTGGCGACGATGGCGACGGCGTCGGCGGTGCTTGCCCTTGCAGAAGCAGCGTTTCAGCAGGGCGGGGCCATACCGGTGACCGAGGCGGAGCTGACCTACCTGCGCGACGAAGTGGCCTGGAAAAAGCGCGAACGCCTGCAACCGTGACAGTGAGAGCAGAGGGGCCGTGGATAGCCTTCGTGGATGCTGCTTTTTTTATTTTCCATTTGACGACCCGGTGAGCAATTGATGGACAAGCGACAGTTCAATCAGGGCCTGATGGCTTTTCTCGATGCGTCCCCGACGCCTTTTCACGCGGTGCACAGTATGGCTGATGCGTTGCGGGCCAGCGGGTTCGAGGCGCTGGACGAGGGCGCTGCGTGGCAAATCGAACCGGGTGGGCGCTACTTCGTGATTCGCAACGGCAGTTCGATCATCGCTTTCATTGCCGGCCGCTCCAGCCCGGTGGAGGCGGGGCTGCGCATGATCGGTGCCCATACGGACAGTCCCTGTCTCAAGATCAAGCCGAGACCCGATCTCACGGGGCAGGGATACCTGCGGCTCGGCGTCGAGGTGTATGGCGGCGTGCTGCTCAATCCCTGGTTCGATCGCGATCTGTCCATCGCCGGAAAGGTCGTGTGGCGCGACGAGAACGGCTCCATTCGCTCGGGATTGGTGGATTTCCGCCGCCCGGTGGCGATCATTCCGAGTCTGGCCATTCATCTCGACCGCGAGGCGAACACCGGTCGAACCGTCAATCCGCAGACGGATATTCCGCCGCTGTTGCGTATTCTTGCCGAGGGCGATGACAGCGAAGGGGCGTTCGAAACCCTGCTGGCGGCTCAGGTCGCTGCTGATGTGCCGGACGCCGAAGTCGCGGCCATTCTGCATCACGAGCTGAGCTTGTATGACACCCAGGGCGCGGCCCTGGTGGGCTACGGCAACGAGTTCATTGCCAGCGCGCGGCTCGATAATCTGCTGAGTTGCTACACCGGGTTGCAGGCGCTGCTGAGCGCCGGTGACGAACACACGGTCGTACTGGTGTGTACCGACCACGAGGAGGTCGGCAGCACGTCCGCCATCGGTGCTCAGGGGCCCATGCTGGAAGCGGTGCTCGAGCGTCTGGTACCCGATGCGGAGGCCCGCAGCCGCGCGCTGTCGCGCTCTCTGCTGGTGTCGGCGGACAACGCCCACGGTGTACACCCGAATTTCGTGGCGAAGCACGACGGCAATCACTGGCCGATTCTGAATCGTGGGCCGGTACTCAAGATCAACGCCAACCAGCGCTATGCCACCAACAGCGAGAGCGGCGGTCTGTTTCGCGATATCTGCGACGCCACCGGCGTGCCACTGCAGTGCTTCGTGAACCGCACCGACCTCGGGTGTGGCAGCACCATCGGGCCGCTGACGGCCGCTGCGGTGGGCGTCAACACGCTGGATATCGGCGTCCCCACCTTTGCCATGCACTCCATTCGGGAGTTGGCCGGCAGCGATGATGCCCATGCGCTGTATCTTGCCCTCAACGGCTTTTGCAGCCGAGGCGCCGTGCACATCGGCACCTGAGCGATTATCATGTCCGCCTTTTCCCGCAATGACGATGGCGAGGCCATGACCCAGGAAACCGTACTCACCGGCATAACCACCACCGGCACACCGCACCTCGGCAACTATGTGGGCGCCATTCGCCCTGCGATCGCGGCCAGTCACGACAACCGCTTCCGCTCCTTCTATTTTCTGGCGGATTATCATGCGCTGATCAAGTGCCACGAGCCGGAGATGGTGCATCGCTCCACTCTGGAGATCGCCGCCACCTGGCTGGCGCTTGGACTGGATGTGGACAATGTCACCTTCTATCGCCAGTCCGACGTGCCGGAAATTCTCGAACTCAACTGGCTGCTCACCTGCATGACGGCGAAGGGGTTGATGAATCGCGCCCACGCCTACAAGGATGCGGTGCAGAAAAACCTCGATCAGGGTGAGGACCCGGATTTTGGCGTCACCATGGGCCTGTTCGGCTACCCGGTACTGATGGCGGCGGATATTCTCATGTTCCGCGCCCATCGCATCCCGGTGGGTCGCGATCAGATCCAGCACGTGGAGATGGCGCGCGACATCGCCCAGCGTTTCAATCACCATTTCGGTGAACAGTTCGTGTTGCCGGAAGCGGTGGTGGACGACCATGTGGCCGTGCTGCAGGGGCTCGACGGTCGCAAGATGAGCAAGAGCTACGGCAATACCATTCCGCTGTTTCTGCCGGAAAAGAAACTGCGCAAGCACATCAACAAGATCGTGACCAATCTGCAGGAGCCCGGTGAGCCGAAGGATCCGGATACCTCGACGGTGTTTCAGATCTGGCGCGCCTTTGCGACGCCCGAGCAGACGGCCGACATGCGTCGCGCCTTTGCCGAGGGCATCGCCTGGGGCGAGGCCAAGCAGCAGTTGTTCGAATTGATCAACGGTCAGATTGGCGAAGCGCGCGAGCGTTACGAGGCGCTGCTGGCCAACCCCGCCGACATTGAAGTAGCGCTGCGGCAGGGGGCCGAGAAGGCGCGGGCGGAGGCCGGTCCGTTCATGGCCCGGCTGCGCGAGGCGGTGGGCATCCGGCCGCTGGTCTGATCGCCGCTGGGCTCACCGTGCTGCGGTGCGTCGAGGGTGTCACCGAAAGGTGAGCCGACACATGTCACAAAAAAGGGGCCCTGAGGCCCCTTTTTCGCAAACCCCGAAAGAGCGCTTCAGGGTGCGTTCAGCGCCCAGTTGTAGTGGTATTCGATCTCGCCGTTGAAGCCCAGCAGGTAGAGCGCTGCGCGGTCTTCCTTGTAGTGGGCGAACAGTTTCACCAGCGACTTGTCGTCGTCGGCGAAATCATCGCGATACCAGTCGAACAGGCTCGATACTGTGAGCTGGCCATTTTCCAGCAGCACGCCGCGCGCGTGGTTGATGTACTCCCGGGCGGCGGCATACAGGGTGGTACGCACGGTGGCACCGGTATAGGCGCGCGGCTGCAGGTTGGGGCAGCTGAGGGTGCCGCAGGCGAGTCCGAACCGGATGCGGTGTTCCTGCCAGATGGGGCGCAGGATACGGTGCTCGATATCATTGAGCGAGACCGGTTGGCGGGCGATCTGGACCAGCTCGGCGCTCCACAGATCCTGGCGATTGAAGCGGCCGAAGCGCAGGTCGCGTGGGTCGGCCACCGGGTAGTGTTCGGAGATGGTGCGTACCGTCAGGGCGTTGTAGAGGTTAAGCCAGTAGGCGAGTTGTTCGTCGCCTGACAGTTGGCGTGGGTCCATGCTCGTGAGGCGACTGACATAGCGGTCGAGCTGGCGACGGTCTGCGGGGGTCAGGTCGCCGTAGCGGAAGCGGTTGATGCCCGACTCGTGGCTGGTGACCAGATAGCGCTCCAGCAGGGTGTCCCACGCGCTGTGGTCGACGATGGTGGGGTTGGCGTCGTTGCGGACGTTCCAGAATTCCCACAGGTCGGCGGGCGTGCCGCCGCCGGCGTGCAGGGGCGCGCACCAGAGCAGCAACAGGGTGAATGCGATAGCGATTTTGCTGGGCGAAACAGTGTTCATGATGGTTTATCTCCGTTATCCCGGCTGGCAGGGTGAAGTCCCTCCATTCCTTTGTGGCCGCCGGTGTGCAGAGTTTACAATGCCGCTTTGCAGCTTGCGACCGGGTACGCCATGAATTTTTTGAGCCCCCAGCAGATCGCGTCCATCGACCGCGATCACGTCTGGCACCCTTACTCCTCGATGACCGCGCCCATCCCCGCCTATCAGGTGTTGGGCGCGCAGGGCTGCCGTCTCCAACTGGCCGATGGCCGTGAACTGGTCGACGGCATGTCCTCCTGGTGGTGCGCTATTCACGGTTACAACCACCCGGTACTCAATGCCGCGGTAACCGACCAGTTGTCGCGCATGGCCCATGTGATGTTCGGTGGAATCGTGCACGAACCCGCCGCGCGCCTGTGCCAGCAGTTGGTGGCCATGACACCGGCGGGTCTCGACAAGGTGTTTCTCAGCGATTCGGGGTCGGTCAGTGTCGAAGTGGCCATCAAGATGGCGCTCCAGTATCAGCTCAGTCAGGGACGCCGCGACAAGACCCGCCTGGTCACACTGCGGGGGGGCTACCACGGCGACACCTTCGGTGCCATGGCGGTCTGCGATCCGGTTACCGGCATGCATCATTTGTTCAGCGACCTGCTGCCACAGCATTTCTTTGTGGAGCGTCCTGCCTGTGCTTTCGGCCAGCCCTGCGAGGATGCCGATCTGGCCGCCTTGCGCGCCGTATTCGACGAGCACCACCACCAGATCGCCGCCATGATCCTGGAGCCCATCGTACAGGGGGCCGGGGGGCTGTGGTTCTATTCCGCCGACTATCTGCGTGCCGTGCGCGAACTCTGCGATCACTACGATGTATTGCTGATCGCCGACGAAATCGCCACCGGCTTCGGCCGCACCGGCAAACTGTTTGCCTGCGAGTGGGCGGATATCACACCGGACATACTGTGTCTCGGTAAAGCGCTGACCGGCGGTTACATGACGCTCGCCGCCACCCTGTGTACCACCCGTGTGAGTGATGGCATTTGCCATGGCGAGGCGGGGGTGCTCATGCACGGACCCACCTTCATGGGCAACCCCCTGGCCTGTGCCGTGGCCAACGCCAGCATTGACCTGCTGTTGGACAGTGACTGGCAGCGGCAGGTGCATGCCATCGAAATGCAGTTGCGAGAGGAGCTGGGCTCCTGCCGCGAACTGCCCCAGGTGGCGGACGTGCGGGTGCTCGGTGCCATCGGCGTGGTGGAGTTGCATCGTCCGGTGGATCTGGCCGTGATTCAGCGT
>JBJHAZ010000089.1:0-7474 GCA_050485225.1 Gammaproteobacteria bacterium | reverse complement strand
ATAACGCCCCGCCGGCTGTTGGGCGAACTGCGTGAGCGGGCGCGCGCGACCGCCGACTACAACGCCTGGATTACCCTGCTCGATGAGCGTCAGCTCGAGCCGTATCTGCAGCGGCTCGATGGGGTTCAGCCGCGGGATCTGCCCCTGTATGGCGTGCCCTTTGCCATCAAGGACAACATCGACCTGGCCGGTGTGCCGACCACCGCCGGCTGCCCGGCCTTTGCCTACACGCCGGACGACAGTGCCGTGGTGGTGCAGCACCTGATCGATGCCGGCGCCATTCCGTTGGGCAAGACCAACCTCGACCAGTTTGCCACGGGGCTGGTGGGCACCCGCTCGCCCTATGGTGAAGGGCAGAACACCTTCAATCGTGAGTATATTTCCGGTGGTAGTAGCGCCGGTTCGGCCATTGCCACGGCACTGGGGCTGGTGAGCTTCGCGCTGGGTACCGACACCGCCGGGTCGGGTCGCGTGCCGGCGGTGCTCAATAACCTGATCGGCCACAAGCCGACCCGGGGCATCCTGAGCAATCGCGGCATGGTGCCCGCGTGCCGCACCCTCGACTGCATCAGCCTGTTCACCACGGTCGCCGAGGATGTGGCGGCGTTGCTCGATGTGGTGGCGCAATACGACGCCGGTGATGCCCATGCCCGCCCCAATCACTGGAGCAATCGCGCGCGCTATCTGAACCCCTCGCCCTCGCCGTTTCGCTTTGGTGTGCCCGATGCCCCGGATTTTGCCGGCGATACTGACACCGCCGCGCTGTTCGGCCGGGCGATCGAACACCTGCGTGCCCTGGGGGGCGAGCCCGTTGCGGTGGATTTTTCGCCCTTCCTCGAAGCCGCGCAGCTGTTGTACGAGGGTCCGTGGGTGGCGGAGCGCTGGTTGGCCGCCGAGGGAGTTTCGGTCAGCGACATGCGCCCCGAAATCGCCACCATTCTGTCCGCCGGCAATCGCGGCAGTGCCGCCGACCTGTTCCGGGCGCAGTATCGTCTGGCCGAACTCAAACGGACCTGTGACGAGACACTGGCCACTGTCGACGTCATGGTGACACCAACCATGCCGACGTTTTTCACCCGCGAGGAAATTGCCGCCGATCCCATCGGTCGCAACTCGGTGCTCGGCACCTACACCAATTTCATGAACCTGCTCGACTACGCGGCCACCGCCGTGCCCGTGGGCTTCACCGGTTGCGGTGTACCCTGGGGCGTCACCCTGTTCGGGCCGGCGTTCAGCGACAGGGCATTGCTCGGCTACGCCGTGGCGCTGCAGCGGCGTTGTGGCCTGCCGCTGGGTGCCACCGGCCAGGCGTTGCCGCCGTTGCCCGAGGCGCCTCGGGCGCCCGCGCCGACGGATCACATCGAGGTGGTGGTGTGCGGCGCCCACCTGCAGGGTGAGCCGCTGAACTGGCAGCTCACCGATCGCGGTGCACACCTGCTGGAAGCTACGGTCAGCGCACCCCGCTACCGGCTCTACGCACTGGCGGATGGCAAGCGGCCGGCCATGGTGCGGTCCGCAGAAGGCGGGCGCGCCGTGGAAGTGGAGGTGTGGTCGCTGCCTGCGGATACCTTCGGCAGTTTTGTGGCGGGTATTCCCGCGCCCCTGGGCATCGGCCAGGTGGAGCTCGCCGACGGTCGCTGGGTCAGTGGATTCATCTGCGATGGCTATGGGCTGGAAGGCAGTCGCGACATCAGCGAGTACGGCGGTTGGCGCGGCTGGCTGCAGCAGAATCGTGCCGGTTGAGGTGTCCCTGAGGACTCCCACCCATACACCCCTCATGAACGCCGCCCATGAAGGACATCATCCGGGTCATCGGCCGCCCGGATGGGGAGTGTAGCCGTTTGCAGGGATTGCCAAGGGCGGGATGGCCTGCGGAGCTTGTGTGGCAGCCCATAAGGTTATAATGTATAACCTTATGGGCTGAGGCCGGAGACTGTGCAGGTGAAGAATTTGCAGGACAATAATAATCAGGAATTGGCGCGGCTGCGGATCGAGAACCGCATTGCCTGGCTGAGCTTCAATCGACCCGACAAGCGCAACGCCATGAGCCCCGCCCTGAATCGGCACATGACCGAGCTGCTCGACCTGATCGAGTTCAACGATCAGGTCGGCGTGGTGGTACTGGGTGGCGAGGGGTCGGCGTGGTCGGCCGGCATGGATCTGGACGAGTACTTTCGTCAGACCGAGTCGGAGGGGCTGGCTGCGGTGCGCACCGCCCAGCGCGAAGCCTACGGCTGGTGGCGCCGGTTGCGCTGGTTCCATAAGCCCACCATCGCGATGGTACACGGCTGGTGTTTCGGCGGCGCCTACGCGCCCCTGTTCGCCTGTGACCTCGCGATAGCCGCCGACGAGGCCAGATTCGGCCTTTCCGAAGTCAACTGGGGCATTCTGCCCGGCGGTGGTGCGGCCAAGATCGTCAGCGAGCTGTTGACCATGCGCGACGCCATGTACCACGCCATGACCGGCGAGCCCATCGACGGCCGCAAGGCGGCAGCGTGGAAGCTGGTGAACGAGAGTGTGCCGCTGCCGATGCTGGAAAAGCGGGTCACCGAGCTGGCGCACACCCTGCTGGAAAAGAATCCGGCGGCACTGAAGGCCACCAAGGATGCAATCCGGCGCGTGCGGGAAATGACCTACGACAACGCCGAGGATTATCTGGTGCGCGCCCAGGAGGCGGCCAACTCCCATGACCCTTCGGGCCGGCACGAAGGCATGCGACAGTTTCTCGACGAGAAGTTATTCAAGCCGGGTCTGGGCAGTTATGATCGGGAGCGTTGAGTCCATTTCCTGACGGCCGGGCCTGTCCATGCAACTTGCCGATCAAGTCGCCCTGTACGCGGCCAGCCGCCCCGATGCGGTGGCGTTGATCGACCTCGCCACCGGCCGGCGCTGGCGTTACCGCGACCTTGAGTCCGCCATCGACGCCTGGGCGCATGTGCTCGAGAGCCACGCCGGCGTAGGCGGTGGCGACCGGGTCGCCTGTGTCGCGAGAAACAGCGCCTGCGTCATCCTGGTTCATCTCGCCTGTAGCCGCCTCGGGGCCATACTTGCTCCCCTCAACTGGCGGCTTTCCGCCGATCAGCTGCAAGCGATCATCGCCGATGCCGCGCCGGCGCTGGTGATCGGTGATGAGGTCATGACCGACCACGGCATTGGCGGCATGGATCTGGGGCGCCTGGCTTCAATGGCCGAGGCCGCCAACGGCAATTGCGCCGGTGCGCGTGAGGCGTGTGGCACGCGTGGGGCAGAGCCGCCGGCACTGCTGCTCTACACCTCCGGGACCTGCGGCCAGCCCAAGGGTGCGCTGCTGTCGGAGCGCGCCCTCGACGCCGCCGCAGCGCACTTTCTCAACCATTACCGGCTCGACGCCGGCACCGTCTTTCTGGTGGACATGCCCCTCTACCACACCATCGGACTGGTGGCGTCGTCGCGTTCCACGCTGATGGCCGGTGGTACGGTCCTGATATCACCGGGATTCGATGCAGAGCGCACGGCCGGTTACCTGGTGGAGCCGAAACTCTGCGTCACCCACTACTTTGCCGTGCCCGCCATGGTGCGCCGTATTCGCCTCACACTGGGTTCCGGGCTGGCGGAGCTGCAACACCTGGCAGCGGTATTCGTGGGTGGGGCGCCACTGCCGCTGGATGAGCTGGGGCGCTGGACCGACGCCGGGGTAACCCTGGTGAACGGTTACGGGCTGACGGAAGCCGGGACCGTGTTGGGTATGCCGGACGACCCGCAGGCCATCTGCAGCAAAACGGGTTCTCTCGGGGTGGCGGTGGAGGGTGTTGAGGTTTGCCTGGTGGCTGCGGATGGCAAGCCGGTGGCGGGCAGTAACGCGGGCGAGCTGCGGGTGCGCAGCGCAGCGCTGATGAGCGGTTACTGGCGGCGTCCCGACGCTACGGATCGATCCCTGTGCGCCGAGGGCTGGCTCGCCACCGGCGACGTGGTGCGTCGCGATGGCGACGGTTACTACTGGTACGCGGGTCGCGTCGACGATATGTACATCTCCGGCGGTGAGAACATTCACCCGGTCGAGGTCGAGGCCGTCGCGGCGCGGTACCCCGGTGTTGCCGAGTGTGCAGCGGTGGGCGTGCCCGACGAAACCTGGGGCGCCGTTGGCGCCCTGTTCGTGGTGACCGAGGTGGGTGCCACGCTGGATGCTGCAGGTCTGCGCGCACATCTCGAACGGCACCTGCCCCGCTTCAAGGTGCCTCGCCACATCCGTGGTATCAGCAGCCTTCCCGCCACCGCCACCGGCAAGATCCAACGCCGGCGGCTGGCCGAGCAGTGGCCGGTGCTCCAGTGATCGATGCTCGGTCTACAGGCGCGCTCAGGGCGACGAGGGCGTGGTCAGCCCGGCGCTGAGTTTGCCCAGCAGCGTCAGCAGTGTGCGTTGCTCCGCCGGATCCAGAATCTCCCCGATGGCCTGCAGGTGCTCATTCACGGCCGCCATGGCCGTGGCCAGCGTTCGGGCACCGCTGCGCGTAAGGTGCAGGGCGTGGGCGCGCTTGTCGTGGGGCGAGGGTCGCCGTTCAACCAGGTTGGCCTGCTCGAGTCGGTCGATCAATGCCACCAGATTGGTTTTCTTGATGTGCAGGGCGTCGCCGATCTGTTGTTGGCGTAACCCCGGCTGTGTATCGATCAGCCGCAGCACCGTGAGCTGGCTCAGGGTCAGTCCGGTGGGCCGGAGTCGGCCGGACAGATTGTCGAAGGTTGCCAATTGCGCCATGCGCATCACGAAGCCGATTTCGTCGGACAGGCCTGCGCTGGTCAGCAGGTTGTCGTTCTCCTGGTGGATGTTGGTCGCCATGGCGGGTCTCTCGGGTTGGGGCGAGGGCGGGTCACGTCTGGAGCGCCGGTCGCGTCCTCATTGTACAAAACTGCTGTGCGATGCTGGACAGGGAAAAGGTAATGAAATATAACTATAGGCAGCTGTCCGCTGGATGGCTGATCGTTGACCCGATAACTAATGATAAAGAGGGACGCCATGAACGCTTTCAGGAAAACACTGCTGGCCGCTGCTGTCGTCGGAGCCGGCTCGGCACTGATGTTGCCCGAACCGGTCTCCGCCCAGGCCGTGACGGACCCCGCGGCGGGCGAGCTGCTGTCCGAGATCGTGGTGACGGCGAGGCGCCGCGAGGAGCGGCTGCAGGATGTACCGATCTCGATGACCGTGTTCAACCAGGAGCAACTGAGCCAGCGCAATGTGGTCAACGCCAGTGACCTGGCCCTGTATACCCCCGGGCTGACCGCGAACAACCGGTTCGGTGACGACAACTCCTCCTTCGCCATACGCGGCTTCACCCAGGAGCTGCGCACGACCGCTTCCGTGGGTGTGTATTTTGCCGATGTGGTAGCGCCGCGCGGTGGCCCCGCCGTGACCAACGGCGACGGTGCCGGCCCCGGCGCCTATTTCGACCTGGAAAGCGTGCAGGTACTGAAGGGCCCGCAAGGGACCCTGTTCGGTCGAAACACCACCGGTGGTGCGGTGCTGCTGATCCCCAAGAAGCCGACCGACGAGTTCGAGGGCTATGTGGAGGGGTCGCTGGGCAACTACGACATGCGGCGCATCGAGGCGGTGGTCAACGTGCCCCTTAACGACAGCTTCCGGTTGCGCCTGGGCATCGACCAGCAGGAGCGGGACGGCTACCTCCGAAATGTGTCCGGCGTGGGCCCGAGCCGGCTGGCGGATGTGGACTACACGGCCCTGCGGGCCAGCCTGGTCTGGGACGTCACCGATACGGTCGAGAACTACACCATCTTCAGTTACACGGACTCGGCCAACAATGGCTCGGTCTCGCAGGTGTTTGCCTGCAATCCGCAGGGTACTCAGGGGTTTTCGCCGCTGATCGGCGGCTTCTGTCAGGCGCAGCTGGACGGCCAGGCCAATGGCGACTTCGATGTGGCCAGCGCCGTGCCCGATCATGCCAGCAAACTGGAGCAGTGGCAGGTGATCAACACCACCACCTGGGAAGTCAACGACCGATTCACGGTGAAGAACATCCTCTCCTACGCCGAGATGGAGACCGAACTGTCCACTGGCGTATTCGGTACCAACTTCTTTGTGCCGACCTTCAGCGGCGCGCCTTTCCAATCGCCACCCACGGGTGCCCTGCCGCTGTACTACTCCAACTCCGGCATCATTCCGGGCTATGCCACCGCCAGCCAGAAGACCTTTGTGGAAGAGCTGCAGTTTCAGGGGCAGGCGCTCGACGACCGTCTGGTCTGGCAGGCCGGCATCTATTACGAGCGCAGCAAGCCGGACGGCGACGCGGGCGGCCAATCGATCAGCAATATCGCCTGTGACCTCGACAGTCTGCAGGGTGACCCCTCGGGATTCCGCTGCAACGACTACCTGGGTGTGCTCGCCGGTCAGCCCATCGGTCTCACCAACCGGGTCATCGGTGATGTGGACTACGACAACCGGGCGGCCTATGCCCAGGCGACCTACGATCTCACCGATCAATGGAGCCTGACCGGCGGTATCCGCTACACCCGTGATGTGACCCGCGGCGACGTGCGGGCCCATGTCTTCCGCTACCCGGGTTCGCCGATCACCGGTACCGGGTATTTCGCGCCGCTGTCGCCGGCCGGCTCCTGCGCCGACCCCGGAGCGACGCTCCCTGACTGTCGCACGACCCTGAAGCAGAAGAGCAGCGCGCCCACCTGGATGCTGGGCGTGGACTACAAGCCGGATGACGACCTGCTGCTGTACGCCAAGTACGCACGCGGTTACCGCCAGGGCAGCGTCAACATCGTCGGCGTCAGTGGCCTGAACACCCACGATGAGGAGAAGGTCGACACCTACGAGGTGGGCGCCAAGTATTCCTTTGGCGGCACCTTGCCCGGCTTTTTCAACGTGGCGGCCTTCTACAACGATTTCAGCGATCAGCAGGTCCAGCTGGGGCTGTTTCCCACCACCGGCGTGCCCACCACCGGCATCGTCAACGCCGGCAGCTCCACCATCTGGGGGATCGAGGTGGAAGCCGCTGTATCACCGACCGATCGACTCAATTTCGCGGCTTCCTACACCTATCTGGATACGGAAGTGGACGAACTGGATGTGCCCGAGATACCGGAAGGACTGCTGGCCGCTCCGGTGTCGCTGACCACCGCACCCGGCGAGCCCCTGTCCTTTTCACCGGAGCACCAACTGGCCCTGAGCGCGAGCTATCGGTTGCCGGTGCGCGAGGCCCTGGGGGAACTCGCCCTGTCGGCCACCTGGGTCTATACCTCGAGCCAGCAGGCGGTCGCCTCCTTTGTGACGCCCTTCTACAAGATTCCCTCCTACGAGGTGGTGAATCTCAACCTGGACTGGCGCAACGTGGGTGGCAGCCCCTTCGACGCATCCCTGTTCATGACCAATGCGCTGAACGAGCAATACCATACCTTCGTGTCCGGCCAGTACACCTCGACCGGTTTCGAAGCCCGGGTGCTGGGTCAGCCACGCATGTTCGGAGCACGGTTGCGC
>JBJHAZ010000088.1:0-7504 GCA_050485225.1 Gammaproteobacteria bacterium | reverse complement strand
TTCATTCTCGCCGTGGCCATGCTGCACATCGTCAACAGTGCGGCGATTCCCTGGAGCTGGATGAAATCCTACTCCGCCTATTCCGGCACCATCGACGCCATGGTGCAGTGGTGGTACGGCCACAACGCGGTGGGCTTCTTCCTTACCGCCGGCTTCCTCGGCATGATGTACTACTTCGTGCCCAAGCAGGCGGAGCGGCCGGTGTACTCCTACCGCCTGTCCATCGTGCACTTCTGGGCGCTGATCGCCATCTACATCTGGGCCGGGCCCCACCACCTGCACTACTCGGCGCTGCCCGACTGGGTGCAGAGCCTGGGCATGGTGATGTCGCTGATCCTGCTGGCGCCCTCCTGGGGCGGCATGATCAACGGCATCATGACCCTGTCGGGTGCCTGGCACAAACTGCGTACCGACCCGACCCTGCGTTTTCTGGTGGTGTCCCTGTCCTTCTATGGCATGGCCACCTTCGAGGGGCCGATGATGTCCATCAAGACGGTCAACGCCCTGTCCCACAACACCGACTGGACCGTCGGCCACGTCCACGCCGGCGCGCTCGGCTGGGTGGCGATGATCTCCATCGGTGCCGTATACCACCTGGTGCCGGCGCTGTTCCGCAAGGAAACCTACAGCGTGCCGCTCATCAACCTGCATTTCTGGATGGCGACCATCGGCACGGTGCTGTACATCGCCTCCATGTGGGTCAACGGCATCGCCCAGGGTCTGATGTGGCGCGCCTTCAACGAGGACGGCTCGCTCACCTACACCTTCGTGGAGTCTCTGGTGGTCAGTTATCCCGGTTACTTTGTGCGCTTTGTCGGCGGGCTGATCTTCTTCCTCGGCATGCTGGTCATGGCCTACAACGTGTGGCGCACCATCACCGGTGAGCCCGAGCGTCAATCCGCGGCTCAGCCGGCTTGAGAAGGGAGGCGAGTCGATGAAACACGAAATCGTTGAGAAAAACATTGGCCTGATGGTGGTGCTGATCCTGTTCGCCATCAGTCTCGGCGGGCTGGCGCAGATTGTCCCGCTGTTCTTCCTCAAGGAAACCACCACCCCCATCGAGGGGCTGGAGCCCTACAGCGCCCTGCGCCTGGAAGGTCGCGACATCTACATCCGCGAGGGCTGTCATGTCTGCCACACCCAGATGATCCGCCCGTTCCGCGCCGAAACCGAGCGCTACGGCCACTACACCGTCGCCGGTGAGCAGGTGTACGAATATCCGTTCCTGTGGGGCTCCAAGCGCACCGGTCCGGACCTCGCCCGCGTCGGCGGTCGCTACAGCGACGAGTGGCACCGGGCCCATCTGTACAACCCCCGCGATGTGGTGCCCGAGTCCAACATGCCGGCCTACCCCTGGTTGATGGATCGCGAACTCGACGGCCGTCACACGGCCGCCAAGATGCGCGCGCTGCAGCGCCTGGGCGTGCCCTACACCGACGAGGAGATCGAGCGCGGTCCCGACGAGGTGCGGGGTGTGACCGAGATGGATGCTCTGATCGCCTACCTGCAGGGGCTGGGCACATTGATCCAGCAACGTCGCTGATGGCGATCACGGCGCGGAGGAGCGGCACATGAATCAGGGCACTTTTCAGGGCATCGCCACCATCCTTGCCATGGCCGCGTTTCTCGGCGTGTGCTGGTGGGCCTTCAGCAGTCACAAGAAGAAGGATTTCGACGAGGCGGCCAACCTGCCCTTCGCCGATGATGAGCCGGACGGGCAGGACAGTTCCAAGTCCGCGTCCGACCGTGACAAGAGGTAATGTCAGCCATGAGTACCTTCTGGAGTATCTGGGTCATCGCCCTGACCTTCATCACCATCGGCGGCAGCCTGTGGTTGCTGTTTGCAACCCGATCCATCGAGATCAAGGGGGAGATGGAGGAGGGTGAGGTGCCCACCACCGGTCACTCCTACGACGGCATCGACGAATACGACAACCCGCTGCCGGCCTGGTGGTTCAACCTGTTCGTGCTGACGGTGGTGTTTTCGGTCATCTACCTGATCCTCTATCCGGGTCTCGGCAACTTCAAGGGCGTGCTCGGCTGGACCTCGACGGGCCAGTGGGAAGAGGAGATGCAGCAGGCCGAGGAGCGCTATGGTCCCATCTATGCCCAGTACAGCGAAATGAGCATCGAGGAGTTGGCCGGGCATCCCGAGGCCATGCGACTCGGTCGCCGCCTGTTCGGCAACAATTGCGCCCAGTGTCACGGCGCCGACGCGCGTGGCTCCTTCGGCTTCCCCAACCTGGCCGACGGTGACTGGCAGTGGGGTGGTTCGCCGGAGCAGATCCGCACTTCCATCACCCAGGGACGCCGCGGCGCCATGCCCGGCTGGGGCATGGTGATCGGCGAAACCGGCGTGGTGAATGTCACCGAGTACGTGTTCAGCCTCAGCGACCGGCCCCACAACGAGGAGCAGGCCGCCGCCGGTGCCCAGGTCTACGCCACCTACTGCGCCGCCTGTCACGGCCCCGGCGGCGAGGGCAATCAGGCCATGGGTGCCCCCAACCTGGCCAACGACAACTGGTTGTACGGCGGCTCCACCTCACTGGTACGCCACTCCATCCGGGAAGGCCGGGCGGGCAACATGCCGGCCCAGAAGGATCAGTTGCGGGAAGACCGCATCCACCTGCTGACCGCCTATGTATACAGTCTCTCCCGGGATCGCAGGGCAGAGGCACCTGCCGACTGAAGTCGCCTGGAGCGCCCGGCCATAACGGGTGTCCCCGGGCTCCGGTCTGCCTGGGTCTCACGCGCACCGGGGGTGCAGTAGGGTAGCCAGCCGGTCGTGACGCCGGCGATGGCAGTGCGATTCCGGACCGAGCGAGGTGATATCCGGTATGACAGAAGCTCCCGAGAGGCGTCCGGCATCGTCCGGTGAGGAGCGGCCGCCGCAAAGCGAGGCCATTCAGGTCTACAACCTCTACCAGACGGCGGACAAGATCTACACCCGCAGCCTGCCGGGCTTTTATCGCAGCCTGCAGCGCTGGACCTGGATTCCGCTGCTGACGGCCTATTTCCTGATCCCCTGGCTGCAGATCGATGGCCGCCAGGCGGTCTGGTTCGACCTGCCGGAGCGCAAGTTCCATATTTTCTGGCTGACCTTCTGGCCCCAGGATTTCATGCTTCTGGCGTGGCTGCTGATCATTGCCGCGTTTGCGCTGTTTGCCGTGACCACGCTGGTGGGGCGGGTCTGGTGCGGCTTTACCTGCCCGCAGACCGTGTGGAGCATGCTGTTCACCAGCGCCGAGCGCCTGTTCGAGGGCGACCGCCACCAGCGCATCCGGCGCGACAAGGGCCCCCGGAACTTCGACAGGATCTGGCGCAAGACCGCCACCAAAACCAGTTGGCTGCTGATCGCCTTTGTCACCGGGTTTACCTTCGTGGCCTATTTCAACCCGGCGCGGGACCTGATTGTCGATTTCTTCACGATTTCTGCACACCCGGCGGCCTACTTCTGGGTGCTGCTCTTTACCGGCATGACCTTCATGAACGCCGGCTTCCTGCGCGAGCAGGTCTGCCTGTACATGTGCCCCTACGCGCGTTTCCAGTCGGTGATGTACGACCGCGATACGCTGGTGGTCTCCTACGATGTGGAACGGGGCGAGCCGCGCGGCGCCCGCAAGCGCGGCAGTGACGCGGACCGCGAGGGCATGGGTGACTGCATCGACTGCCACCTGTGCGTGCAGGTGTGTCCCACCGGTATCGACATTCGCGACGGCCTGCAGTACGAATGCATCAGTTGTGGCTTGTGCATCGATGCCTGCGATTCCGTCATGGAGAAGATGGACTACCCCAAACGGTTGATCCGCTTTACCACCGAGAACACGTTGCGGCACGAGCAGCCCCGGATCATCCGGCCACGGCTGGTGGGTTACGTGCTGGCGGTGCTGGTGATGGCCACTGCCTTTACCTGGACGGTCGCCGCGCGGATACCCCTGTCCGTGGAGGTGATCCGCGACCGCAATGTGCTCTATCGCGAGGTGGAATACGGCCTGGTCGAGAACGTCTACACCCTGCGGATCGCCAACATGGACCATCGCGACCACGGTTATCGCGTCACCGTGTCCGGCGATGCCGAGCTGAGCCTGTACGGCGACACCGAGTTCGAGGTCGCGGAGGGCGATGTGTATTCCGCCATCGTGCGCCTGCGCGCCGATCCCGGGTTGTTGCCCCAACCCGCCAGCGATGTGGTGTTCATGGTCAGCAGCGAGGACGGCACCCTGTCCCGGGAAGCTCGCAGCCGCTTCATTGGCCCGCGTATTCACTGACGGCCCCGGAGGCCACCGAGGAGTTCTGTATGACGGCATCCGCGCTCACCGACACAGCGCCGCCCCCCTGGTACCGACAGTTCTGGCCCTGGTTCATCATCGCCATCCCCGCCTCGTCGGTGGTGGTCGGGCTGACCCTGCTGACCATCTCCATCAAGGGGGCTGACCAGATGGTGGTGGACGACTACTACAAGCAGGGTCTGGCGATCAACGAGAACCTGGCGCTGGATCACTTCGCCAGTGAACGGGGCATGGGCGTTGCCGTGCGCTTCGACTTCGGGACCGGTGAGGTGTTCGTGGACGCCCTGGAGGGCGACTACCCCTGGCCGGATCGATTGCAGCTCAAGCTGCTGCACCCCATGGCCGAGGAGTTCGATCAGACGCTGATCCTGCGGCAGTCTGCCGGCGGCTATCGCGCCGATCTCGACAGCCTGCCACGGCATCGCTACTACCTGCGGCTGTCCACCGTCGAGACGCCCGGCTATCCCTCGCGCTGGCGCCTCAATGGCGAGCTGGACTTCAACCAGACCCAGGACCAGACCAAAGTTAAGGTGTTGCAGGCAAAATGAGCACATCCGCCTGCTACCACTGCAGCCTGCCGCTGCCCGATACGGGGGTGATCAGGGTCCCCATCGGCGGCGAGATGCGGCCGATGTGCTGCCCGGGCTGCGCTGCTGTGGCCCAGGCGATCGTCTCGGGTGGGCTCGAGAACTACTATCGGTTTCGGGACGCACCCGGCCCGCGTCCGGAGGATGACCGCTCCGGCGGCGAGGATCTGGCGGTCTACGACCTGCCCGAAGTGCAGGAGGACTTCGTGTGGGCCACCCTCGAGGGGCTGTCGCAGACCGAGCTTCAGGTCGCCGGGATTACCTGTTCGGCCTGTGCCTGGCTGATCGAGAAGCACCTCGGCCGGATCGAGGGTGTTACCGCGGTGCGGGTCAACACCACCACCCGCCGCTGCCTGGTGCAGTGGCAGCCGCAGGCGGTGGCCCTCAGCGAACTGCTGACGGCACTGCGGTGGGTGGGCTACGACGGGCGGCCCGCCCGCGACGACGATATCCGAGAGCGGCATCGCCGCGAGCGGCGCCGCAGCCTGCAACGGCTGGGTGTGGCCGGCATCGGCATGGTGCAGGTCCACATGGCCGCCATGGGGCTCTATTTCGGCGCCTTCCAGGGCATCGACGCCGAGTGGGAGCTGCTGTTGCGTTGGGCCGGCCTGGTGCTCACCGTGCCGGTATTGCTGTTTTCCTGCCAGCCCTTCTTCGTCAATGGCTGGCGCAACCTGCGTCGCGGTCACCTGGTCATGGACGTGCCCGTGGCGCTGGCCATCGGGCTGGCCTTTGTCGCCAGTAGCTGGGCCACCGTCTTCCGCAGTGGCGAGGTGTACTTCGACTCGGTCACCATGTTTGCCTTCTTCCTGCTGCTGGGACGCTACTTCGAGGAACAGGCGCGCCACCGCAACGAGCAGGACGCCTCAGACGGCAGCCACCTCATCCCGCTGGCCGCGGCCCGTCGCGAAGGCGACGCCTGGCACCCGGTGCCGGTCAAGTCGCTGCGCGCCGGTGATGTCATTCGTGTCGCGCCCGGTGAAACCATCCCCTGCGACGGTGTGGTGCTGTCGGGCCGCAGCAGTGTCTCCGAGGCGATCCTCAGCGGCGAATCCCTGCCGGTGGGCAAGCAGGGTGGCGATACCGTCAGCGCCGGCACCGTCAATTGCGACGACAGTCTCGAGGTGCGGGTGGAGCAGCTGGGCCAGGGCACGCGCCTGTCGGCGATCCTGCGCCTGCAGCAGCAGGCGCTGCTCGACAAGCCGCGCCAGGTGGAGCTGGCAGACCGGGTGGCCCGCTACTTTGTCGGTGCCACGCTGCTGATCGGGGCGGCGGTCTATGGGGGCTGGTGGCTGGTGGCGCCGGACAAGGCCTTCTGGGTGCTGCTGTCGGTACTGGTGGTGACCTGCCCCTGTGCCCTCTCCCTGGCCACGCCGGTGGCGCTGTCCGTGTCCAACACCGCCCTGCGCAAGCTTGGGTTTCTGGTGCACCGGGGTCACGTGATCGAGTCACTGGCGACCGTCACCACGGTGATTTTCGACAAGACCGGCACCCTGACCCGGGGACGCATCGAGCTGGGCGGGGTGGAGCGCTTGCCGGCGGCGGGCGATACGGATTTGATGGCGGTGGCGGCATCGCTCGAAGCCCATTCCAGTCACCCCATTGCGCGCGCCTTTGCCGGGGTGCCGGTGTCCGAGCCGGCAGTGGAGGTGCGCAACGTCGCCGGCGGTGGCGTCACCGGCGAATTGCGCGGCGAGCGCTTTGCTCTCGGGCATCCGGCCTTTGTGGCGCAGCAGTGCGGTCTGGCACCTCCGCCCGAGCCACACTGGCGACCCGGCGAGATCGGGCTGTTGCTGGGCAGCGCCTCGCGCGGCGCGCTCGGCTGGTTCCACGTCAGCGACTGCCTGCGCCCCGGCGTGGCGCGCATGATCGCCGAACTCAAGGCGCAGGGTCTGCAGGTGGGGCTGCTGAGCGGCGATCACTCCGGGGCGGTGGAGCAGGTGGCGGTCGATACGGGTATCCCGTGGTGGCGCGGTGGCATGAGTCCCGATGACAAGCTGGACGCGCTGGCGCAGTTGCAGGCGAGCGGCGAGCGGGTGCTCATGGTGGGCGACGGCATCAACGATATTCCCGTGCTGTCGCGGGCCGATGTGTCCGTGGCCATGGGGGATGCCGTGGACATTGCCCGCATTCATGCCGACTCGGTGCTGCTCAACAACCGGCCCGAAGCGTTGCCGGGGGTGGTGGCGCGCGCCCGCACCACCCGACGCATCATTCGCCAGAATCTGGGTTGGGCCATCGGTTACAACCTGGTGGCCCTGCCGGCGGCGGCACTGGGGCTGGTGGCCCCCTGGGCTGCGGCGCTCGGCATGTCGGCCAGCTCGCTGATTGTGGTGCTCAACGCCCGACGGCTGGCGCCTGGCCGGCATCGAGCCGCACCCGTGCAACCGGCCGTCCGGCCGGTGGAGCAGGGGGCCGCCTGATGGAAAGCCTCTACCTGATCGTGCCGGTATCGATCATCGTCTTCGGCCTCGCGGTGGCCCTGTTCGTGTGGTCGGTGGACGACGGCCAGTACGATGACCTGGAGGGCGAGGCCGGCCGTATCCTCTACGACGAGGATGACGAAGCCATGGCCGAGGCGGGTACCCGGACTGACGGCGACGACGAACCCGGTACGAAGCCGTCACC
>JBJHAZ010000087.1:0-7564 GCA_050485225.1 Gammaproteobacteria bacterium | reverse complement strand
GCGGTTCGAAGCCGCCATTTTGAGGCCGATTTTCCGATTTTGGCCGCCGCAAGCCGAAAAAACCGTGGCACAATGAAACGTCTGTCCGGACGCTTCTGGAGTTTCGTCCTTGTCGGCGCGAACAACAAAAATCTGCCTGGTACTGCTGTGGCTGGTGTCATGGTCGGTCGCTGCCGATGAGCCTCGCATCGAGGTCAGCGGCGTCGACGACAGTACCGCGCAGATCATTCGCAACTCCCTGCCCATTGCCCGCGAGCGCTGCACCACCCCGATACGCCGACTGCGCCATCAGGTTGCGGGGTCTCGCGCCGAGGTGCAACGCCTGCTCACCGGGCTGGGCTACTACCACAGCGAAATCACCACCCGTTTCGACCGCAACGACGACTGCTGGGCGCTGTATCTTGACGTGGAGACCGGGCCGCCGGTGGTGGTTACCGAGGTGAATGTGCGGCTGCGGGGGGAGGGCAGTGAAGACCCGGTGTTCCAGGATTATCTGCTAGCCCTGCCGGTTCGAGAGGGCGATCAGCTGCACCACGGTCGCTATGAGAGTATCAAGAGCCGGCTGGGCAATATCGCTGCCAGCCGGGGCTTCACGGAAGCGCGTTTCCGACGGCAGCGGCTGGTGGTGAACACCGAGGACAATACGGCAGTGGTCGACCTGCTGTACGACACCGGCCCGCGCTATCGTTTCGGAGCGTTCACCTTCGAGCAGGACATCCTGCGGGAGGACCTGCTGATCCGCTACAGCGATCACCGTCCCGGTGATCCCTTCGATGTGGGTGGGCTGATCGAGCTGAACCAGCGGCTGAACAACAGCGGTTACTATTCCATGGTGCAGGTGCGTCAGCAGCGCCCCGATGGCGACAGCCGGACGATTCCCGTCATCGTGGAGATGGAACCGCGCCCGCGCTACGGCTACGGCCTGCGAGGTGGCTATTCGACGGATACCGGGCCACGGGGTGCGATTACCGGGGAGGCGCGTCGTATCAATCGGGCCGGCCACCGGATCACCGGCGAGATCGAGGTGTCGCCGGTGGTGTCTCAGGCCGGCATCGCCTACCGGGTGCCTGGCTCCAGTCCGCATACGGACCATACCCGCTACTCGGCCGGCTTCAAGACCGAGGACACCGACACCTTTGATTCCGACATCTGGCGCCTCGAGGCGAGCCGGGTGACGGTGCTGTCGTCGGGCTGGAAGCGCACCGTATCGCTGGCGTTCCAGGAGGAAAAGTACCGTATCGATCGCAACCCCAGCCAGCGAACCCTGCTGCTGATGCCCGGTATGGACTGGTCGCGCTCCCGGGCCGATGATCTGCTGCGGCCGCGATCCGGGTGGAGCCTGCAGGCCTCCACACGCGGTGCCGTGGAGGGTGTTCTCTCTGATACATCCCTGGCGCAGCTGCATGTGCGCAGCAAGTACATCATGCCTCTCGGGCGCGGCCGATTGTTGGCACGGGCCGAGGGCGGGACCACCTGGGTGGATTCGTTTCAGGACTTGCCCGCGTCCCTGCGGTTCTACACCGGCGGCGACAACAGCGTGCGCGGTTACGACTACGAGGAGTTGGGCCCCACCGATGACGACGGCAATGTGATCGGCGGTCGCTACATGGTGGCCGCCAGTGCCGAATACGAGTGGCCGATTCGCGAACAGTACGGTGTTGCGGTGTTCTACGACACGGGCAATGCATTCAACTCCATTGATGTGGGCTTCAAGTCCAGCGTCGGCGTCGGCGCCCGTTGGCATTCCCCGATCGGTCCTATCCGGGTGGATTTTGCCTTCCCGCTGGACGACGGCGGATTTCGCCTTCACCTGAGCATGGGGCCGGACCTGTGAGTACGGCGACGAGAGTGGCAGGGCGCGTGCTGAAGGCAGCCGCACTGGTGCTTGCCGGGCTACTGGTGCTGTTACTGGTGGTTGCCCTCACGCTGGGCCTGGTGGCTCGTAGTGAACGCGGCACGGCCTGGCTGGTGGATACGGCCGTGTCCCGCTTCGTTGCTGAAGGCCGTGTCAGCGGTGTGCAGGGGAGTCTTACCCGCGGTGTCGTCATCGAGGAGCTGGGTGGCGCCTTCGGCGACGTGACAGTGGAGCTGGATCGTCTTGAGGCCCGCTGGCAGTGGACGGCGCTGTTGCGCTCACGCATTCACGTCAACTATCTGGTCGTGGACGGGCTGGAGGTGGGCCTGCCGCCCGGTAACGACGAACCACCGCCCGACAGCGATCCGCTCGCCTGGCCATCACTGGTGTTGCCGGTGGAGATTCAGCTCGACCGCATTCAGTTGACCGACACCCTGATTCGCATGGGTGAGCAGGAACACCGCATTCACTACGCCGGGTTGGTGGCAAACCTCAACCCCCGTCGCCTGGAGATCGGGGAGCTGCATGTCCAGTACGAGGATATCGACGCTTCACTGCACGGCCGGGTGGCCACCCGTTTTCCCTACGACAGCGAACTCCGAATCGGCTGGCTGCTGGAGGGCGCCGATGTCTGGAGCGGTCGAGGTCGGCTGTGGGGGTCGGTGGAACAGTTCGAGCTGGAGCATCGGTTGACAGGCCAGGCACTCGTGGACACTCGCGGTTCCGTCACGACCGGCGTGGACCGCGAGTTGATCAGGGTGGAGATTGAGGCTCTGGACGCCGAACTGACGAACCGGGTCCGTGTCACCGATCTGAACGTGGATGGGCTTGACGATGCGGTCAATGCCAGCCTGCGCCTGGATGTGGCCGGCCGGCCGCAACAGTGGCAGGTGACGCTCGACGGTCGAGCGGAGATGGAGGGCTACCCGGCACTGGATATCGACCTGCTCGGCGCCGGTGATCTGGAGCAGTTCAATCTGGAACGCCTGCTGCTGGGTGATGGCAGCGGTCGCCTTGAAGCCACCGGCGATGCGCGCTGGACACCCGGGTTGAGCGCCCGGCTGACGCTCGATATTCACGAGCTGGAGCTGTCGCCCTGGGTGCCGGAGGCCGATCTGGCTCTGGATGGCCAGGTGTTGCTGGCCTACCGGGACGAGGAGGGGGTGCGCGAGGCCGAGGCCACCCTGAACCCGCTGGAGATTCTTTACGACGGATTGCCCATCGCCGCAACCGGCCGTGCCACCTGGCAGCCTGAGCGAATGGGGGTCGAAGGATTGCGCGTAACCGCAGCCGAGAACCACCTGGAGCTGGACGGGCACTATTACGCGACCGGCGACCTGTCCGCTCGCTGGAACCTGACTGCCCCCGATCTCGGCCTGCTCGGGGATGACTGGTCCGGCCAGATCACCAGCACCGGCCGGTTGGAGGGTTCGCTGGAGGAACCGCGCATCGAGCTACGTGCGGAGGGCAGGGGGCTGAGTTTTGGCGATATCCGCATCGACGCTCTCGATCTCGACGGCCAACCGCACGGCGGCGCTTTGCAACATCGCGTCGAGCTGACCGTTGACGGCCTGCAATCCGGAGAGACCCGCGTCGATCGCGTCGCCGCCCACCTCACCGGCAGCCCCGAACGACACCGCCTGGAAGCCACGGCCAACATGGCGGAAGAGCGGGTCGAGCTGGCCGTTGCCGGGGGCTATCGCGACGAGCGCTGGCGCGGGGAGGTGGCGAGTCTGGCGCTGACGGTGCGTGAGCTGGGTCACTGGGCGATTGCGGCACCAGCGGGCCTCGAGGTCGGGGCCGACCTATTGGTGCTCGACCCGCTCTGTCTGTCCCAGGCCGGGTGGCGTCGTTCCCGGGAAGAGCGTGGGGACAGCACTGTGGAGGTCGCCGACCGCAGAGAGCAGGGGGAGACGGACGAGGCTGACAACGATTCCCCGGTCCAGCGTGAAGCCCGCCGGGAGCGCCGCGAGCCCAGCCGCCTTTGCGTACAGGTGGCGCAGCGGGGCGATGACGACCTCCGGCTGCAGGCCAGCCTCGAGCGCTTCCCACTCCATCGCTTCAATCATTACTGGCCGATCGGAACCGGCATCCGAGGCTGGCTGGACGGGACGGCCGAAGCCACGCTGACCGACGGCGGTCCGGTGTGGGAAGCAAGTCTGGTGTCCGCAGAGGGCCATCTTCTGTACGCGGAACTGGATGACGAGATCGAGACCATTCCTTACCGCGACCTGCGTCTGAGTACGCGTGGGGATGCGCGCCGCTGGCAGGTCGCGGCCGGATTCGACCTGCCCGGCCAGGGTGGGTTGGCACTGGATCTGTCGATTCTGCCGGAGGAGAACCAGCGGCTTGAAGGACAGTTGGAGGGCCGGTTCAGCGACCTCAGCTGGCTGGACATGTTTGCCAATCCCGTATCCGACATCACTGGCGAGCTGCTGGCCGACCTGGATGTGCAAGGCACCCTGCAGCAACCGCAGGTTCGGGGCCGTGTACAGCTCACCGATCTGGCCGCCTATGTGGCGCCACTGGGCATACATCTTGGCGATGGTCAGTTCGACGGCCAACTATCGCCGCACGGGCTTTGGACCCTGAACGGCGGTGTCAATATGGGAAGCGGGCGGCTGCGTCTGGAAAGCACCCTCGACCTCGCCGACCCCTCCGATTGGCGCGCCGAGTTTGCCGCTGCGGGAAGCCGGCTGCTGGTCATTGACACGCCCGAGATCCACAGTCTTGCCAGCCCCGACATTCGCGGCACCCTGACACCGGAGCGGGGCGTCATCAACGGCCGTATCGGACTCGCGGAAACCCGCATCAGGCTCGAGGAGTTGCCAGCGGGCCAGCAGACCATCGTCGTCAGCGACGATGTGGTGATTCACCCGGTGGAGGACGATGTGGAGGCGGTCCCGCCCTACAACCTGATTGCCAACATCGAGGTGGTGATCGAGGACGAGGTGGATTTCGAGGGGTATGGCTTGTCGGCGCGCGCCGAGGGCGGCATCAACCTGGTCTACCGAACCGACCGGCCTCTGACCGCGGAGGGGCGGGTGGCGCTGACCGAGGGGCGCTACCGGGCCTACGGCCAGAACCTCGCCATCGAGCGCGGCGAGGTCTATTTCAGCGGCCCGCTCGACAACCCGGCCATCGATATCCGCGCCGCGCGCACCGCCCGGGGCATGACTGCCGGTATTCAGTTGGGCGGGCGGGTACAGTCCATTACCAGCAGCATCTATTCGGACCCACCCATGGCACCGAGCGATGCCATGGCCTTTCTGCTGACGGGTCGTCCCCTGTCGGGTGCCTCCCAGGAGGAAGCCAACATGCTGGTCAACGCGGTGGCCAGCCTGGGTATCGAGCACGGCGAGGTGATTACCGGCGGCATCGAAAGCGCGTTCGGGCTCGATACCTTCGCCATCGAGGGAGGCGACACGTTGCAGGATACCGCGCTGGTGGTCGGCAAGAATCTCACCCCCCGGCTGTTGATCAGCTATTCGGAAAAGCTGTTCGAGCGCACCTCCAGCGTGACTCTCAGTTATGAGCTGACACGGCGCACGACGCTGCAGGCCGAGAGCGGCGAGGGGCAGAGTCTGGATGTGATATTCCGCGACGAGTTCGGCCGCTAGCCGGCTCGAATTTCTTGTACAGGTTTTGCCTAACCTGTTGTTCTGGCGGTGCTTTTAAAGCGGCGGCTCTCCGGGCCGATATAGCGGTTACTCGGATATCGTTCAGGATTCCGGGCCACCCGACTCGAGGCCGCCATGTCCCGTCTAAGCCCTACCGACCCACCCGTCAGCGATACCGACCAGTTCCAGCGCATCGACCGCGTGATGTGGATGCCTGCCCTGTTGTTGCTGGCCCTGTGCGCCCTCATCGGCGTGTTTGGCGGTAGCTGGCCCCTCGTGCTGGCGGTGGTGGTTCTGGCGGTCGTCCCGGTGGCCTGCCTGCACTGGTGGCGTCCCGGCCATTCCGCCAACAGTTTTGCCAAGGCGGCGCTGTACATGGTGCTCTCCGGCCTGCTGATCGAGCAGAGCGGCGGGTTGATCGAGGCCCATTTCAGCATCTTCATCATGTTGTCGGCGCTGATCCTCTACAGCGACTGGCGCGTGATTGTGTTCGGCGCGGGGTTCATCGCGCTGCATCACGCCCTGTTTACCTGGCTGCAGTACCAAGGCGCAGTCACCCTGTACGCCACCATCGGCGGTCACGATGACCACGGCGGCGGGGCGCTGCTCCTGTGTCTGCTGCAACACGGGGGCGCCGTGGTGGCGCAGGCCATGGTGCTGGGTTACCTCGCCACGGTGGTGCGCAGCATGGTTCAGGACGGCGTGCAGGTGGCCCGGTTCGCCGAATCGGCAGGGCAGGGACGGCTCGACGTCGACTTCGGTGAAAGCGGGCGGACACGCCCGGTACTGGCCGCGATCGCCGGTATGCAGGAGCGCCTTACCGCCACGCTCAAACAGGTCAGCACCACCACAGGCGCGGTGGGCGAGCTGGGGCAGGCGCTGTCGGCTACCCATGCGATATTGCGCGAGCAGGCCGAGCGCAACGGCAGCGAGGTGGAGCGGGTATCGGCGAGTGCCACCCAGTTGAGCGCCACCACCCGCGAAACCGCCGCCGAAGCCGGTCGGGTTCGGGAGCTGGCGAGCGAGGCGGCGGAGCACGCCCGCCAGGGGCGCGTTGACATCCAGGCTCTCGACAATGCCATGACCCGGCTGGAGAAGGATGCGGCGGGCATCGCCGCCCTGCTGGGAGACATCGACAACATCACCTTCCAGACCAACATCCTCGCCCTCAACGCCTCGGTGGAAGCGGCGCGCGCGGGTGATGCCGGCCGAGGATTCGGCGTGGTGGCCGGTGAGGTGCGCAAGCTCTCCGAGCAGACCCGCAGTATTGCGGAGCGGATCCATCGCCGCATCGCCGAAACCGGTGACAGCGTGAAAGCCGGCAGTGACTACAGTCGCCGAGCGACCGAGGCCATGGACCGGGTATCCGGTACCTTCGACCAGGTGGTGTCTCGTCTGACCGGGATCGACAGTGCCAGTCGGCAGCAGCACCACGGCATCGAGGATCTCGAACGCAGCGTCCAGAACATGCATACCGCGTTGGCGGTTTCCCGGGATTCCCTCGATGAAGCGCACGCCACGGTCCGGCTGCTCGGTGATTCGGCCGATGAGCTGGCCGATGCCGTGAGCTTTTTCCGGCTGCATGACGGCCTGCCGGGCGCGGGCCCGGCGACATCCGGGTGAGCGTGCGACCCGGATTTGTTGCGCAATCGGGGATCGGGTTGGGCTAAAGTAACGACACGACCCGATAACCACGGATGGCCCAATGTGGATCCACGTAGTCCCGGTGGCGCTGCTGTCACTGTTCTGTATCGCGACGCTGCTGCCGCTGATCGACCACAAGGGTTGGTGGGTCCGTATCTGGGATTTTCCGCGCGTCCATCAGGCTGGCGGGCTGGCCGCCAGCCTGATGGCGGTGGGCTGGCTGGCGCCGCCGGGATGGTATTGGTGGCTGCTGGCGGGTTTGGCCTGCCTGGCGGTTCAGCTGTGGTGGATCGTGCCGTATTCGCCGCTGTTTCCGCGCGAAGTTCGTTCGGCGAGCCCCTCGGCCGGCGATACTCTGACCATCCTGGCCAGCAATGTGCTGACCCCCAATCGCAATGCCGAGGCGTTGCTCGGTCTGGTTCGCGAGCGGTTGCCGGACCTGCTG
>JBJHAZ010000086.1:0-7705 GCA_050485225.1 Gammaproteobacteria bacterium | reverse complement strand
TGGGCGATTTCACGGGCCATGTGCCGGGTGTTGCCGTAACGGCTGTAGTACAGTATCAGGACATAGGATTCTTGTGACATGCGCGCGGCCTCGGTTCAGAGAATGTCGAGTACGTTTTCCGGCGGGCGGCCCAGGACGGCCTTGCCCTCGTGCAGCACGATCGGTCGTTCGATCAGCTTCGGGTGGGCCACCATGGCCGCGATCAGCTGCCTGTCGCTCAGTGTGGCATCGGCCAGCCCCGCTTCCTTGTATTCGGCCTCGCCCTTGCGCAGCAGTTCCCGGGGGGTGATACCGAGTCTGTCGATGATGTCGGCCAGTGTGGTGGCATCCGGCGGCGTTTCCAGGTAGAGCACCACCTCGGGTTCGATGCCGCGTTCCTGCAGCAGTTGCAGGGTCTGGCGCGACTTGGAACAGCGGGGATTGTGGTAGATCGTGGTCATGGAGCGGATATCCTTGCCGGGCGGGTTACAGACAACAGGTCTTTGTCGAAACGTGCGTTTCATTGTAAACAGCGGGCCGGCGGCCGACCAGTGGCGGAGAGACGATGGAAATACCGCAACAACTTGAACAGCCCCTGGCGCGGCTGAAGACCGGTGGCCGGTTCGTGTGGTATGTGGTGGAGCGGTTCAAGCTGGACGGCTGCCGCCAGGCCGCTGCGGCCTTGACCTACATGAGTCTGTTTGCGGTGGTGCCGCTGATGACGCTCATGTACTCCATGTTCTCGCTGGTGCCGGCTTTCGAGGGCATGAATGAAGAGCTCAACGACCTGATCTTCGAGAATCTGGTGCCCGCCAGTGGCGCCCAGGTGCAGCAGTACATCCAGGAGTTTGCGGCGCAGGCGCGCACGCTCAGCGCACTGGGGGCCACCATCCTGCTGGTGACGGCCTACCTGATGCTCACCAATATCGAGAAGACCTTCAACCACATCTGGGGCGCCACCGGCAGCCGGCGCGGGCTGTCGAGCTTTCTGCTGTACTGGGGCATCCTCAGTCTCGGGCCACTGCTGCTGGGCGCTGGCCTGATGATGCGCACCTATCTGCTCACCCTGCAGGTCTTCCTGGAAGACGCGGACGCCACCGGCCTGCTGGCCTGGGTGTTTTCCTGGGTGCCCATTCTGCTGCAGGCGGTGGCCTTTACCCTGCTGTTCGTGGCCGTGCCCAACTGCCGGGTGTCGTTTCGCTACGCTCTGGTGGGGGGTGTTATCACCACGTTGTTTTTCGAGGTGGCCCAGGATCTGTTCACGCTGGTCATCGCCAACACCAACTACCAGACGGTCTATGGCGCCTTTGCGATCCTGCCGGTCTTCCTGCTTTGGGTGTATCTGTGCTGGGTGATCATCCTCGGCGGCGCCGAGCTGGTGCGCGCGCTCGAAACCTTCCGCGGCCGGATGCGCGGCGTGGAGTACCCGGGACTCACCGCCGTGTTGATGGTGCTGTACGAGTGCTGGCGGCGGCAGCGCAGCGGCCGCACGGTCAGTGATCGCGACATGCTGCGCATCGGGCTCTCCCAGGAGGATTGGCGCCGCCTGCGCGACATGCTGCTGGACCGCAAGCTGCTGGTGGAAACGGCACAGGGACGTTACGTGGAGGTGCGTGATCTCTCGGGCCTGACCCTCGCCGATCTGCGCCGCCTGTGCGGCGATGCCACCACCCAGCTGCCCGACGGTGAGGCGCGCTCTGCCCTGATGCGCTATCAGTGGTATCCTGCCTTCGAAGCGCGGCTCGAGACGCTGGAGGCCGAGATTGCCGAGCACCTCGAGGTGAGTGTGCTTGAGCTGTTCCAGATCCGGGAAGCCGAGTCTGCCGATGCCGAGCCCCCCCATGTCCAGGAGAATTCCCGATGATGAAACGAAGCCCCGTTCTCGCTCTGGTTCTGGTTTCGGCCCTGATGGCCGCCTGTGGGCGTCCGGCTGGACCCGTGCTGCAGACGTTGGACGGCCGGGAGATCGTGGTCGGTCAGCAGGAGGACAAGGTGCTCTTCATCAACTTCTGGGCCGAGTGGTGTGCGCCCTGTCGCGATGAGATCCCCGAACTCAATGACCTGTTGGCCGAGTACGGCGACCGCCTGTGGGTGCTGGGGGTTAACGCCGACGGGGTGAGCGGTGAGGAGCTTGAGGCGCAGATCGAGCGGATGGGTATCGAGTTCCCGTCCCTGCCCAGTGATCCGCGTCCCATCTGGGAACTGCGGCCCAGCGGCGCGCTGCCCGAAACCCTGGTGGTGACCGCCGACGGCGAGCTGCATCAGGTGCTGCTCGGTGCCCAGACCGAGGCGGACCTGCTGGCGGTCCTGGAGGAGTTGTGATGACCTGCGTCAGAGGCGTGGTGTCCGGCGCTGTCCAGATGGTGGGATTTCGTCGTTTTGTGCAGCAGCAGGCGGCCCGTCACGGGGTGAGCGGGTTTGCCAACAACCGCGCCGACGGGTGTGTGGAAGTGGTGCTGTGTGGTACGGCGGACGCGGTGCGACGGGTACAGGATCAGGTGGAGGTCGGCCCGGCGCGCGCCGTCGTGGATCGGGTCGAGTGGCGCGAGGACGCCGGGCAGGGCATCCGCGCCGGCGAGTTCACCGTCGGCTGGATGGACCCCGACTGACGTGCCGGCGTCGGTGATGGGTTGCACACCCTGTCGGCCGGCTTGCGAAGCCCGAGTCTTTCCTTGTCATGGCCAGGGCTCCGGAGTAGAATTTCGCGCTTCAAAATCGGGGACTTACCCGGTGTCGTCAAACCCTCATACTGATTCTCTGGAGAACCCGGCATGGCCGTAGAACGCACTCTTTCCATCATCAAGCCCGATGCTGTTGCCAAGAATGTCATTGGCGAGATCTACAGCCGTTTCGAGAAGGCCGGCCTCAAGATCGTGGCTTCCCGCATGATGCATCTGTCTACCCAGCAGGCCGAGGGCTTCTACGCCGAGCACCGCGAGCGTCCCTTCTTCGGCGATCTGGTCGGCTTCATGATCTCCGGCCCGGTGGTGGTCCAGGTGTTGGAAGGCGAGAACGCCATCGCCAAGAACCGCGACCTGATGGGCGCCACCAATCCGAAGGAAGCGGCACCGGGCACCATTCGCGCCGATTTCGCCGAGACCATCGACGCCAACGCTGTCCACGGCTCCGATTCGCCCGCCTCGGCGGCGCGCGAAGTGGCCTATTTCTTCTCCGAGATCGACGTGTGCGCTCGCTGAGCGAACGCCTCTGATACACTCCCTGCTACAGTGGAGCCGGGTGCGGCTCCACCCTGACATGCGAAGATGATGAATACCCAGGCAGCAGCAGCCAGTGAATCCCAGGAGCCCCGGCAGGACAGAGTGAACCTGCTGGGGCTTTCTGCGCTCAAGCTGGAGCAATTTTTTGCCTCGATCGGCGAAAGACGCTTCCGGGTGCCCCAGGTCCTGAAGTGGATTCACCAGCAGGGCGTCGCCGACTTCGCGGCCATGACCAACCTGTCCAAGGCGCTGCGCCTGCAGCTGGCCGAGGTGGCCGAAATCCGCTTGCCCGAGGTGGTGGAGCAGCACGATTCCGCCGACGGCACTCGCAAGTGGCTGATCCGCGTCGACGGCGGCAGCTGCATCGAAACCGTCTACATCCCCGAGAAGGATCGCGGCACCTTGTGCGTCTCCTCGCAGGTGGGGTGTTCCCTGGACTGCAGCTTCTGCGCCACCGGCAAGCAGGGCTTCAACCGCGACCTGACCGCGGCGGAGATCATCGGCCAGGTTTGGATCGCGGTGGACTCCTTTGGCGGGTTCGAGCCCGGTGCCCAGCGCAGGGTCACCAATGTGGTGATGATGGGCATGGGCGAACCGCTGCTCAACTTCGACAACGTGGTCGATGCCATGCAGCTGATGCTCGACGATTGCGCCTACGGGCTGTCCAAGCGGCGGGTCACCCTGAGCACCTCGGGTGTGGTGCCGGCACTGGATCGACTCGCGGATCATGTGGACGTCTCGCTGGCGATCTCGCTGCACGCCCCCAACGACGAGCTGCGCAACGAGCTGGTGCCCATCAATCGCAAGTACCCCATCGCGGTGTTTCTCGATTCGGCGCGCCGCTACCTGGATCGCATGCCGGACACCCACCGCAAGGTCACGGTCGAGTACACGCTGATCCGCAACGTCAACGACCGGGCCCACCACGCCCAGCAGTTGGCCGAGGTGCTGCGGGATCTGCCGTGCAAGATCAACCTGATTCCCTTTAACCCCTTCGCCGGGGTGGATTACGAGCGGGTGTCCAACACCTCGCTCAACCAGTTTCGCGATATTCTGCACCGCGCCGGGTACACCGTGACCGTGCGCACGACGCGCGGCGATGACATCGCCGCCGCCTGTGGCCAGCTTGCCGGCGCGGTCAATGACCGCACACGCCGCGCCGAGCGCTATCGCAGGGAGCTGGCGCCGGATAATAACGATCAAGCGGTCAAATGGGTGCAACCCTGAAGGAGGACGTGTGAGCCGGATGCGATTGTCGTGGTGTCTGCTGCTGGTGGTGGTACTGAGTGGTTGCGTGTCCACCGGCCAGCCTCAGCGGCAGGCCAACACCGACCAGATGCTGGACAACCACCTGCAGCTGGCGCTGGGCTACATTGGCACCGGCAACCGCGAGTCGGCCCGCCACCACCTGCACAAGGCCGAGGAGCTGCGTCGTCGCGCCCCCGGTGTGCTGCACGCCTACGCCCTGCTGTACCAGTCCGAGGGCGAGCTGGAACTGGCCGATGACTATTACCGTCGCGCCATCGCCGCCGACCGGCATTTCTCCCAGGCCCGTTTCAACTACGGGGTCTACCTCTACAACCAGACCCGTTTCAATGATGCGCTGGAGCAGTTCCAGCGGGTCACCGAGGATCTCGATTACGAGCGGCGATCGCTGGCGTTCACCTATCTGGGCATCACGGCCGTTCAGCTGGGCCAGCAGGAAGCCGCAGCCACGGCCTTCCGCCGTGCCGTCCGGCTCGATCCCACCCAGGCGCGGGCCTACCTCGAGCTGGCCCGCCTGGAGTTCGATCACGGCAATTTCTCCACGGCCAAGCAGTGGCTCGACCAGCACAATCGACTGTCGCAGGCTACTCCGGCGTCCCTCTGGCTGGGACTTCGTCTCGCCCGAGTGTTCGGTGACCGGGATACCGAGGCGAGCAATGCGATGGCGTTGAGAAACCTGTTCCCCTATTCCGAGGAAACCCTGGCCTATCAGGACTGGTTGCAAGAGAACGATGGACGCCAATAACAACATGAGATCCCAGAACGCCGATTCCGCGCTGCCGCCCGGCGCATGGCTGCGCCGTGTGCGCACCGAGCGAAGCATTCAGCCGGAACAGGTTTGCGCCCACCTGGGCATAACCCGGCATCGACTGCAGATGCTCGAGGACGATGACTACTGCCGGCTGCCCGCCGAGGTCTACGTGCGGGGCTGGATTCGCCGCTATTGCTCCATGCTCGACCTGTCGGCCGAGCCGGTACTGCGCAATTTCGAGCATCAGCAGGCCCTGCTGCGCGAGGAGAAGGCCCAGCGCCAGCGTCGCCTGATGCAGCGCCGCCAGCAGCGCACCCGCCGGGTGGCCGCCGTGGCCGGTGTCGCGCTCGTGGTGCTGGCCGCGGTGGGCTGGCTTGCGGGCACGTCGCCCCGGGGCGTGGTGGAGGAATCCGTCATGGCCGCAGCGGACACCTCCCAGGACGTGGAGGCCCCGGTGGCCAGCATGCCGCGGGAACTGCTGGGGCAAACCCAGGTCGATGAGACCGAGCTGTCCCAGCTCGAGGTGCGTTTCTCCTCCGACTCCTGGGTGGAGGTGCTCGATGCCGCCGGCAATATTCTGGTGGCCGATCTCAAGCAGGCCGACGAAGTGCTGCTGCTCGAGGGCGTACCCCCCTTCGAGGTGTACGTGGCCAACGCACCGGCCGTTCAGCTGCGCTATCGCGGCGAAGTGCTCGAGCTCGCCATGAGCCCCAACGATCAGGGCGTGCGCACCCTGATCGGTGCCGACCCGGTCGAACCCGTCAATCAGCCAGACGAAAGTTGATGCAAGCTCATTCCCCGATCCAGCGCCGAAAGTCCCGCCAGATCATGGTGGGCGATGTGCCGGTGGGCGGCGACGCCCCCATCTCGGTGCAGAGCATGACCAATACCGAGACTACCGACATCGCCGCCACCGTGGCACAGATCCGCCGCCTCGAGGACGCCGGTGCCGATATCGTGCGCGTGTCCGTACCCAGCCTGGAGGCGGCCGACGCCTTCGGCGAGATTCGCAAGCAGGTTCGGGTCCCTCTGGTGTCCGATATCCACTTCGACTACAAGATCGCGCTGCGGGTGGCCGATCTGGGCAGTGATTGCCTGCGCATCAATCCCGGCAATATCGGCAAGGAGGACCGCATCCGCGCCGTGGTGGACAAGGCTCGCGAACGCAACATCCCCATTCGCATCGGTATCAACGCCGGTTCGCTGGGCAAGGAACTGCTGCGCAAGTACGCCGAACCCACCGCCGAAGCTCTGGTGGAGTCGGCCCTGCGTCAGGTGGAGATTCTCGACCGCCTCGATTTCCAGAATTACAAGCTGAGTCTGAAAGCCTCCGACATTTTCATGACCGTGGATGCCTACCGGCAGATCGCCACCCAGGTGGACTGCCCCCTGCATCTGGGCATCACCGAAGCGGGCGGGCTGCGCTCGGGAACCGTCAAGTCCTCCATCGGCCTGGGCCTGCTGCTGATGGACGGCATCGGCGATACCGTGCGGGTGTCCCTGGCCGCCGACCCGGTGGAGGAGATCAAGGTAGGCTGGGACATGCTCAAGAGCCTGCGCCTGCGCAGCAAGGGCATCAACTTCATCGCCTGTCCGAGCTGTTCGCGCCAGAACTTCGACGTCATTCACACCATGAACGAACTGGAGCAGCGCCTCGAGGACATCACCGTGCCCATGGACGTGGCGGTGATCGGCTGCATCGTCAATGGCCCCGGCGAAGCCAAGGTGGCCGACTTCGGCCTGACCGGCGGCACCCCCGCCAATCTCGTCTATCTCGACGGCAAGCCGAGCCACAAGATACCCCAGGAAAACCTCGTCGCCGAGCTCGAGCGCCTGATCCGGGCCAAGGCCGCCGAGAAGGCCGCCGCGGCCGAGAATATTATCGCCAAGTCCCAGGAAACCTGATCTTGAAGAAAATCCAGTCCATTCGGGGCATGAACGACCTCCTGCCCCGGCAGTCGCCCGTCTGGCAGTATCTGGAAAGCCGCGTGTCGGGCGTGCTGGCCCGCTACGGCTACAGCGAAATCCGCTTTCCCATCCTCGAGCCCACCGGCCTGTTCAAGCGCGCCATTGGTGAAGTCACCGATATCGTCGAGAAGGAGATGTACACCTTCGAGGATCGCAGCGGCGACAGTGTCACCCTGCGCCCGGAAGGCACCGCCGGCTGCGTACGCGCCTGCGAGCAGAATGGCCTGCTGTTCAACCAGACCCAGCGCCTCTGGTACCAGGGGCCGATGTTCCGCTACGAGCGTCCCCAGAAAGGTCGGTTGCGCCAGTTCCACCAGATCGGGGCCGAGGTGTTCGGCCTCGCCGGGCCCGATATCGATGCGGAGATGCTGGTCATGCTGGCGCGTCTGTGGCGCGAGCTGGGCATCGACCATGCCGTGACCCTGCAGATCAACTCGCTCGGTACCGCCGAGAGCCGGCGCGCCTATCGGGATGCACTGGTGAACTACCTGGCCAAGGTCCGCGATCGGCTCGACGAAGACAG
>JBJHAZ010000085.1:0-7730 GCA_050485225.1 Gammaproteobacteria bacterium | reverse complement strand
ACCGGCGCCTCGCACCCCGGCGAGTACGTGGAGCAGGCCGAGCGGCTCGGCTACGACGCCATCGGCATCACCGACGAATGCTCCCTGGCCGGTATCGTCAAGGCCTTCGTGGCGGCGGAAGCGCTCGACATGAAACTGATCGTCGGCAGCCGCTTTTGCCTCTCCAACGGCATGGAGCTGATTGCCATCGCTCCCTCGCGGACGGCCTACGCCGAACTTTCGGGCTTCATCACCCTGGCGCGGCGACGCTCGCCCAAGGGCGAGTACGAGGCGCACTTCGAGGACCTGCGTTTCCGCTTGCGCCACTGCCTGGTGATCTGTCTGGCTGCGGTACACCGAACCCTGCCGGAGTCGGTACTGCAGGAACTCGACAACGCCTTTCGGGGCCGACTGTGGATCGGCCTCGACCACCGGCTGCACGGTGGCGAACAGCAGGATTTCGCCCGCTGGCAGGCACTCGCGCAACGCTATGCCATCCCGCTGCTGGCCTGCCCGCAGGCGCTGATGCACAGCCGCCGCCGCAAACCCCTGCAGGACACCCTCACCGCCATTCGCCACCACCGCGCCATCGACGACATGGGCACACGGCTCGAAGCCAACAGCGAAGGCCACCTCAAACCCCTGCAACAGCTGGCCCGGCTCTACCCCCCGGCGCTGCTGGACGAAACCTGCGCCCTGGCCGACCGCTGCCACTTCTCGCTGCACGAGCTGCGCTACCAGTATCCCCGGGAACTGGTGCCCGAGGGGCTCACACCCATCGATCACCTGAGGGCGTTGGTGGCGCAGGGTCGACGGCAGCGCTGGCCCGACGGCGTGCCCGAGCCGGTCGACCGAATGATCGACACCGAACTCGAGCTAATCGAGGAGCTAGGCTACGAGTACTACTTTCTCACTGTCCACGACATTGTCCGCTTTGCACGATCCCGCGACATCCTCTGCCAGGGGCGCGGCTCGGCGGCCAACTCGGTGGTCTGTTACTGCCTGTTCATCACCGAGATCGCACCGGGTCAGATCAGTGTGCTGTTCGAGCGGTTCATCTCCCGCGAACGGGACGAGCCGCCGGACATCGACGTGGATTTCGAGCATCAGCGCCGCGAGGAGGTCATCCAGTACATCTACACCCGCTACGGCCGCGAACGCGCGGCACTGGCCGCCACGGTGATCACCTACCGACGCCGCAGTGCCGTTCGCGACGTGGGCAAGGCCCTGGGGCTGCCCGTCGACCTGATCGAGCGTCTGTCGAAGTCCATGGCCTGGTGGGATGAGCCCGACGCACTGGAGGGCATCGTGGCCGCCCAGGGCCTGCCGGTAGCGACCCGACGGCTGCAATTGTTCCTGCAGCTCAGCAGCGAGATCCTGGGCTTTCCGCGCCACCTCTCCCAGCACACCGGCGGTTTCGTGATCGCGCAGGATCGCATCAGTGACCTGGTACCGGTGGAAAACGCCAGCATGCCCGAGCGCACCATCATCCAGTGGGACAAGGAAGACCTGGAGGCGATGCGCCTGCTGAAAGTGGATGTACTGGCACTGGGCATGCTCAGCGCCCTGCGGCGGGCGCTGCGACTGGTGGAGGGTTATCAACCCGGCATCCGCGCCCTGGCCGACATTCCCCGGGAAGACCCCGCCACCTACGAAATGCTCTGCCGCGCCGACAGTGTCGGCGTCTTCCAGGTGGAGTCGCGGGCGCAGATGTCCATGCTGCCGCGCCTGCAGCCGCGCTGCTTCTACGATCTGGTGGTCCAGATCGCCATCGTGCGTCCCGGCCCCATCCTGGGCAACATGGTCCACCCCTACCTGCGTCGCCGTGCCGGCCAGGAGCCGATCACCTTTCCCAGCGAGGCCATCCGCTCGGTTCTGGAGCCGACGCTGGGGGTGCCCATTTTCCAGGAGCAGGTGATGCGCATTGCCATGGTGGCCGCCGGCTTCACCGGAGGCGAAGCCGACGAGCTGCGCCGCGCCATCACCAACTGGGGCAAGAACTCCAGGCTGCTGTTGTTCCGCGACCAATTCATCAACGGCCTGATCGGCAACGGCTACGACAGCGACTTTGCCGAAGCCCTGTTCGAGCAGGTCAAGGGCTTTGGCGGCTACGGTTTTCCGGAAAGCCACTCCGCCAGTTTTGCCCTGCTGGCCTATGCCTCCTCCTGGCTGAAATGCCACCATCCGGCGGCCTTCTACTGTGCCGTGCTCAACAGCCAGCCGATGGGGTTCTACTCGCCCTCGCAGCTGCTGCAGGATGCCCGCCGGCACGGTATCGCCATACGGCCGGTGGATGTCCAGCACAGCAGCCATGAGAACACCCTTGAAACCGTGGTCGAGCGCAACGGCTCGGCACACGCCATCCGCCTCGGTTTCTGCCGCATTGCCGGCTTCGGGAGTGCCACGGGGGAGCGTATCGAACAGGCTCGACAGCAGGGTCCCTTCCGGTCGCCCGCCGATCTGGCGCAGCGCACCGGGCTGGGCAGCGCCGATCTGCAATTGCTCGCCTCGGCGGATGCACTGCGCGCCCTCAGCGGAGACCGGCACCGCGCCCGCTGGGAGGCTGCGGCCGTCCGCCCCGCCCCGGCCCTGTGGCAAGCGGAGGCGGATCGGGACGGTGGACCGGCAGTACGCGAGGCACTGCTCATGCCCGAACCCTCCCTGCAGCGCGATATCCTCTCGGACTATCAAAGCCAGGGGCACAGCCTGCGCACCCACCCCATGGCCCTGCTGCGACAACTGCCGGCCTTTCGGCGCTGTACCCCACAGGACCAGCTCGGCCGGAAACGCCACAAGGGGCTGGTGCAGGTGGCCGGCATCGTGGTCTCGCGCCAGCGACCCGGCACCGCCGCCGGCACGCTCTTCCTGACGCTGGAGGACGAGACCGGCAACATCAATGTGATCGTCTGGCGCCGCACCCAGGAGCACTTCCGCGAGGCCATTCTCACCGCCAGGCTGATACGGGTGAAAGGCACCGTGGAGATCCTGTCCGACCGTGTGGCCACTCCGGTCATACACGTCGTCGCCGGCCATATCGAGGATCACAGCGACAAACTCGGCGAGCTGGACGTCAGCGCCAGGAACTTCAGATAACCGGGCATCAGGACAGCCCGTCCGAGATCGCACCGCGCTATTCCGTTATAGTCGAGGGATGCCACCTACTGCCCGGCAATGGCATCACCGACCGGGCCACTTACCCAGGAGAACCCCGTGAGTGCACAACAGCCCGGTACATCGCCCTCCCGGCGCGGCATCAGTGGTCCGCAGGTGCTGCTGGTGGTACTGATCACCGTGCTGGCTACCGCTGCGGTCAGCTACTGGCTCCTCGGCCGATACGTTTTTCCCCAGGCATTCACGCCGGTGCAACTGCGCGCCGGCGAAGAGCAGGACCTCAGCGACAAGCTGCAGCTCATCGGTGTCCACGTCGGTGAGTTCGACCGGGAGGGCCGACTCCGACCGCAGCCCTACAGCGAACAGGACGCGCGCCGGGAGGTCGCCTTCACGGAACGGGAGCTCAATGCCCTGCTCGCCACCAACACCGAGCTGGCCGACAGGGTGGCCATCGACCTGTCCGACGACCTCATCAGCATTCTGGCGCTGGTGCCGGTGGAGGAAGACTTCCCGGTACTCGGCGGACGAACCTTGCGGGTTCACGCCGGGGTGGAGTTCAGCTACCGCGACGGTCGCCCGGTGGTGATGCTCACCGGCGTCAGCTTGATGGGTGTCCCAGTTCCGAGCGCCTGGCTCGGCAACCTCAAGAACGTGGACCTGGTGCAGGAGTTCGGCGCCGACCCGGGTTTCTGGCAGGCCTTTGCCGAGGGGGTCGAGCACATCGAGGTGCGCAACGGCGAACTCAATCTCAGACTCCGGGAATGATGTTTTGCAGCCGCGTTCGGCAACTGACAGAATCGAACCCTTTCAACGATAAGGAGAACCGACTTGAGTGTTATCGACTGGATCGAGGGCGACCTGCTCGGCCTGGAATTTCCGGCCCATGCCGCGGCCCTGAAACAGGGCGGCTGTGAGTTTCTGACGCAGGCTTTCCGCGCTGCCGGAGCGCTTGGTGACAACAATCGTGTGCGCGAGATCACCGAGTTTCGCGAGGTGGAGGGCGGCAGCACCGGCCGCAAGCTGCTGTTATCGGTCGCCTACGACCAACCCGACCCGGCGCTGCACGAGGAGTTGTTCGTCAAGTTTTCCCGGGATTTCGACAATGCCCACCGGGACGCCGCCCGCATCCAGATGGCCTTGGAAGTGAAGTTTGCCCTGATCTCACGCGAACCCGATTTTCCCATCGTGGTGCCCGCCTGCTACTTCTCGGACTTTCACCACGAAACCGGCACGGGCATCCTGATCACCGAGCGCATTCCCTACGAGAAGGATGGTGTCGAACCCCTCTACCCCAAGTGCCTCGACTACCTCATGCCCGACCAGATCGGCCACTACCGCGCCATCATCCGCGCCCTGGCGCGTCTGGCCGGCACCCACAAGGCGGGCCGGCTCTCCGACCGGGTCGAATCCTACTTCCCCTTCGAGCCCGAGAAGCTCGCCGTGAGCGCGCGCAAGCCCTATACGCCGGAGCAGATCAGCCAGCGCGTGACCGCCTACGCGGACTTCGCCCGGCGCTGCCCGCAACTGCTGCCCGCCAATATTCGCTCCGACGCCTTTCTCGCCCGGCTGGCCGAGGAGGCGCCCCGCTTCCAGGCCATGGAGGCCACCGCCCGCACCCTGCTGCAGAGCCGTCCGGAGCTGATCGCCTTCTGCCACTGGAATGCCCACGTGGACAACGCCTGGTTCTGGCGCAACGACGCGGGCGAGGTGGAATGCGGTCTGATGGACTGGGGCAATGTCAGCCAGATGAACGTGGCCATGGCGCTGTGGGGTTGCCTGAGTGCCGCCGAGCTGGAGATCTGGAATGATCACCTCAACGAGCTGATGACGCTCTTTGTCACCGAATACAGCGCCTGTGGCGGCCCGACGCTCGATGTGGCCGAGCTGCGCCTGCACCTCACCGTCTACGTGAGCATGATGGGGCTGGCCTGGATGCTCGATGCGCCGCGCCTGATCGCCGCCCAGACCCCGGACTTCGACCGGGCCAGCAGCCGGTTTGACGACCTGATCGCCAGCGACGAGCGCACCCGCTCCCAGCTGCTGATCCTGTCAGCCTTCCTCAATCTGTGGGAGCAGGAGGACATGCAGGCCGTACTCGACCATCTGGCCGGCTTTCGCGACACTCAGGCTGCCAGCCGCTGAAATCAGCCCACCTCAGCGGCCCCGGAATGACGGCGGCCGCTTCTCCAGAAAGGCCTGCCGGGCTTCCTCGAAATCCTCGGTCGCGTGGGCCAGCGCCTGCATGGACGCTGCCATGTCCAGCAGGGCGGCCAGGGAACTCTGCTGCCCCTGACGCAGCAGTCGCCGGGTCATGCGCACCGCATGGGTGGGGTTGGCCGCAATGCGGCGCGCGAGCGTGCGGGCCTCATCGAGCAGGGACTCCGGCGCCACCACCCGCGATACCAGCCCGGCGGCGAGGGCCTCCGCAGCATCGAGGGCGTCGCCGGTCAAGGCCATTTCGCTGGCTCGGGAAAAGCCCACTATGCGCGGCAGCAGCCAGGCCCCGCCGTCGCCGGAAATCAGACCCAGCTTGACGAAACTCTCGGCAAAACTGGCCCGTTCGCTGGCGATGCGGATGTCGCACATGCAGGCGAGATCGCAGCCGGCACCAATGGCCGGGCCATTCACCGCCGCGATCACCGGCACCTCGAGCTGCTCGAACAGCAGCGGCAGACGCTGGATGCCGTGGCGATAGTTGCGTCGGGTTTCGGCGGGCAAGCTATCCACCAGATCGCCGCCGGTGGCCATCTTGTGGAGGTTGCCGCCGGTGGAGAATGCCGACCCGGCGCCGGTGAGGATGATGACCCGGGTCTCGATGTCGGCGTCCAGCGCCAGCAACGTCTCCTCCAGGGCATCGATCATGTCGCGGTCGGTAATGGGATTGCGCAGGTCGGGACGGTTTAGGGTGACCTGCGCGATACCATCCGCATCGCGCTCCACCAGTACCGGGCTGTTCATGATCGGAATCCTTTGATGAGCGCCACAAAAAACCGCCGGCCGGGCTCCAGTGGAGCCCGGCCGGCGGCTCGACGGTCCGTCAGGCCTGGCGCGGCAGGACGAAGGGCAGGTCCAGCTGGGTACGAATGCCCGGCGCGGCCTCACACACATAGGGCACAGCATTCACGGCCGGGTGGGCCGTCAGGCCGGACATCTGTTGGGCGTACGGCTGCTCCTCGGAGCGAGGGAAACCCACCTCCACACGCATGGGCGTGTCGCCTTCCACGGAAACCCGCCAGCCGTTGTCCGCCAGCTCCCAGTCCTGGTCGAGATCCTTACCGCAGTACCAGTTGACGCGGAACCGGATCACCGGCTTGTCGTCGCTGTTCAGGCCCTCGACGGTGATGCGCTGGCCCGCCATGGTACCGACCTCGAGCTGACCGCCGCCGGGGATCTCCACCGGGCTTTTGGTCAGCGCCGCCTCGCCGGACACCTGGAATCTGACAACATGCAGATTGAGCGCGTCGGCCACGGCACCGATGGACTGGGCGAAACCCACCGACATGTGGTCCAGCAACTGCTGGTTGAACACATCGGGCGCGGGTTTGCCGAAGCCCATGACCTGGGTGATCATCTCCGGCGAGGTGGAGGCGGGAATGTCCGCAAACTCGTCCACGGTGATGCAATCAACACGGCGTGACATGTAGGCCATGGCAATCGGCAGCACGGCGGTGCTGAACCCCGGGCTGCTGCCGGTGGCAAACAGGGAGGAGCCGCCCTTTTGGCAGGCACTTTCGAGACGGTCGCGCAGCGTGGCGTCCATCATCTTGCCGTAGAAGAACTCGCTGCGGGTGGTGATCAGGTTGATGCCGGACTCCAGCAACCGACACATGTCGTCCACGTTGTAGCCTTCCTGCATGTACAGCACGCAATCGGGCTTGAGCGCGAGCACGTCATCCATGCTGCGGGTGGCCTTGACGCCGATGGGGTCGACGCCCGCCAGCTCGCCGGCATCGCGGCCTTCCTTGCTCTCGGAATGGACGTGCAGCCCCACCAGCTCAAGGTCGGGATGACGAATCACGGCACGCATCGCGCTCTGGCCGATGCGTCCCGCAGCCCACTGGACCACACGAAAAGTCTTGTTATTGGAAGCTGTGGCGGTATTGCTCATTGGACGTGCTCCTGGTTTTGTCGATGTAATTCCGAGCCGACGCAAACAACGTCTTCGAAAGCGGTGTTATATGACTACAGAGACGAGCGCCGGCTTCACTGCAACAGGTGGCGAACAGCAGGCGCTGGCGTGTTATCGGTAGTGTGCATCAGACTGCCCTGTTCCGATGATACTGCGCCGGAACCGACAGCACCACCCCGGGGAGTGGCCCGCCTTCGATGGCAGGACCCCGGCATCAGGTTCTGGACACGGCCCCGCAACTGTGGCAACGCACGCCGTCGCGGGCGGGGAACAACGGAAAGCCGATGCCCAGAAACATCAGGAACGCCCAGCGGCGGCCGAACTGGTGGTACTCGGTGTCGGCGCTGCCGCACTGCGGACAGGCCGTCGCAGTAGAGCCGACAGTATCTTCCAGCACCTCCTCCCGATCTTCTGCCAGTATCGCCAGGGCCTCCTCCGCCACGGACCCGGGCACCTGCAGGCGCACGCCACCCAGCGCATTGGAATACAACCACTGCATGTTGATGGTGTG
>JBJHAZ010000084.1:0-7753 GCA_050485225.1 Gammaproteobacteria bacterium | reverse complement strand
CCGGTTCGGTGGACACCTACTTTGACATGCTCGTAACCATGGGTGTCAGCGAATCCAGCATCGAGATCGAAGAGGCCTTCATTACCACCCGGTCACTGCCGGCCGGCCTCCAGATAAAGGCCGGCAAATTCCTGAGCGACGTCGGATACATCAACAAGCAGCACGTCCACGACTGGCAGTTCGTGGACCAGCCCTGGATGCGCGAGTACATGTTCGGCGAAGAGGGCCTCAGCGAACTTGGCGTACAGCTGTCCTGGGTCGCACCCACCGCCACCTACACACGTTTTGGCGTCGAGGTACTCGAGGGTAAAAGCGAGGGTATCGCCAACTACATGGGGGAGGGTAGCCATGAAATCGTGTCAGTCACACCCGGCCCCGGCAACGTCCCCGTGCGCAATCGCTGGCGTGCCGACAAGGGGCTGCAGGACAAGGACGGTCCCCGGCTCTTCACCGGTTTTGTCAAGTGGGCGCCTGACCTGGGGCACGACCATGCCATCCAGCTCGGGGGTTTTGGCGGCTATGGCCGGGTCTGGCAGAACGAGGAAGCTCATTCCTCCGGGCGCCTGGAGACCTGGGACGGCGACAGCCGCTTCATCGGTGCCGACCTGGTCTACAAGTACAATGGCCAGGGGGTGATGGGACACCGCAATTTCCTGCTGCAGGGTGAGTACATCTATCGGGAACTGGATGTCGAATACCTCAACCGCCAGTTCACCAGCTTTTCCAGTCTTGACCTGGTTGAGCCCGGCGTGAACCAGACCTGGAAGCAGGACGCTTTCTATGTGCAAGGGGTGTACGGATTTGCGCCACGCTGGACCGGCGGCCTGCGCCTGGAAGGCATTGGCCTCACCAACCGTGCCTGGGATGGCAGCGACCGCGATGACGTCGGCAGCTCCTGGCGTTACTCCGGGCAGGTCACCTACGCGCCCACCGAGTTTTCCCGGCTGCGGGGCCAGGTCACCTACAACGACTTCGACGACGGGCACAGCGCCTGGCAGTTCATGCTCCAGTACAACATGAGCCTGGGTGTCCACGGCGCGCACGCCTTCTAGGCAAGAGCCTGGCCGGAAGCTGGACGGGCGGCCTCTGGCCGCCCGCCCCACATCACCCCCTACCCTCCCGGAGACACCCCATGACCAGAAAACTACTGATAGGCCTGCTGGCGGTATTGTTTGCCGGACATGCCATGGCCTCAATCCGCGTGGTCGCTACCGTGCCCAACATGGGAATGCTGGCAGAAGCCATTGGCGGTGACAGCGTTGAAGTGACCGTTCTGGCGCCACCCGACCGAGATCCCCACTATCTCGAGGCGCGACCCTCCATGATGGCCGCGTTGCGACGCGCCGACCTGGTGGTCGCGATCGGCGCGGAATTGGAAGTCGGCTGGCTGCCCGCTGCACTGCAAGGCGCCCACAACCCAAGCGTTCGCGAGGGCCGGCTCGGGTATTTTGAGGGCGCCAACCACACGCGTCTTATCCGTAGCGACGACGTGGCGGACCGCGCACTGGGTGATGTGCATGTCACTGGCAACCCCCACTACTACTTCGATCCAATCCGGATGGCCGAGGTGGGGCATGCGCTGGCCGAACGATTGTCGCAACTTGATCCGGACCGACTGGAGCACTTCCGCAGCAATGCCGACGCGTTCGAGAAACGTGCCCGGGAGCACGTCGCTCGCTGGCAGGAGATGGCCTCGGGCAGCACCGGCCTGATGCTGTACCACAAGGACGCCGACTATCTCGGAGAGATGCTCGAGGTGGACATCATCGGCTACATCGAGCCACTGCCGGGCATCCCGCCTACCGGACGTCATCTGAACGAACTGGTGAACACACTCCGCGGGCAGGAAGGTGTTATCCTGTACTCCGAATTTCAACCGTCCCAAGGGCCGGAATTCCTGGCTCGCGAGCTCGGGTGGCAACACCACAGCCTGCCGAACCAGGTGGCCATTGGAGCCGACATGAACGACTATTTCGAGATGTTGGAACGCTGGGTCAGGAGCCTGAGCCACTGAAACCACTAGATCAGACACCGCTGATTACGCTGGATGGCGTGATTGCCGGATATACGGGGCCCGTCGTGGGCCCCGTTTCCTTTGCACTTCACCCTGGCGAAGTTCTCGGCCTGGGGGGAGCAAACGGGGCGGGCAAGTCGACCCTGCTGCGAGCCCTCACCGGCTGCGCCCGCGTGTTCGCAGGGAACATTCATCGCGGCAAGCCCAACCTGACGCTGGCACACCACCAACAACGCCCCGAGCGTCCGCCAGAACTGCCGATTCTGGGCCGGGAATTACTGGCCCTGCTGGCCCCCCGACACTCGGTACCCGCGATCATAGAACCCCTGCTTGATCGTCCCATAGCGGCCATGAGCGGCGGGCAATACCAACTGCTCCAGACCTGGGCCTGCCTGGGCAGCGACGCGGATGTGGTGCTGCTGGATGAGCCGACCAACAACCTCGACGGGACTGCCATCAGCGCCCTTTCAGGCCTGTTGCGCGACCTCGCGCCACGACGGGCGGTCCTGCTGGTCAGTCATGAACAGATGTTTCTGGACGACAACTGCCATCGCAGGCTGGATATTTCAGCATGGACGGCCTGATCCTGCTCGACCCGATGTTTCGGGTTCCCTTCGCCAACGGTTTGCTGCTCGCCATTGCACTGTCCCTGCTCGGCGCCTACCTGAGAATGCGCGATGAATGGCTCGCCGCATTTGGCATGGCGCAAATGGCTGCCGCGGGTGGCGTATTCGGCCTACTGGCGGGCATCCCTGTGGTACTGGGTGCCACACTGGCTGCGGGCGGCGCAGCCCTGGTGCACGGCGCCATGCGTGCCTCCGACAACAGCCGTCACGCGGTTACGCTGCTGCTGGGGTGGTCTCTGGCCTTGTTTCTCGCCGCGCACACCCACCAGGGCAGCGTCGTAGCCGAAAGCATGCTGCGCGGACAGCTGTACTTCAGCGCTGCCGGCCATCTTGTGGCGGCTGTCGCCCTGCTCGCACTGGTAAGCGTTACTCTGCCCTGGATGTCACGCCGTCTGATGATTGCCCGGTTTTTCCCCGATCACTTTTCAGCCAATCACATCCGGATCTGGCCCGTCCAGTGGCTGTTCGGCATCCAGGTGGTCTTTGCCGCAGTACTGGGCACTCTGGTGATGGGCGCTTTCCCGGCGTTTGCGCTGTTTTTCGTGCCTGCCTGGGTGGCGTTCAAGGTCTCCCGGGGGTGGAGAACTGCCCTGTTGGCAACCATCACCCTGGCGGTCCTGGGATATCTCGGCAGCTTCGCGATTGCCCTGCTGTTCGACCTGCCCTTTGGTGCAACGCTGACCCTGGCTCTGGTCACCCTCACGATTATCCGCCCGGCACACCATTTCCTGGCCGCCAGCAACCGGGCACCGGGAGCTGGCGATACCAGGCGGAAAACTCGGTGGCACTCATCGGACGGGCAATGAAATACCCCTGCAGCAGGTCGCACCCGAGGTGGCGCAGGTAATCGCGGGCTGCCAGTGTCTCCACCCCCTCCGCCACCACGCTCATATTCATCTTTTGGGCCAGCATCAGGGCGGTCTCCACAATGCTGGCGCCACCGCGATCATTGGGCAGGTTGCGCACGAAGCTCTGGTCGATCTTGATGACGGAGGCCGGCAGGTCGTACAGGTATTTGAGGGAAGAGTAACCGGTGCCGAAGTCGTCGATCGCCACCGAGATGTTGGCGCCGCCCAGGTGGGTCAACTGACGCACCGTATCGTGGATGTCGTAGAGGAACGAGCCCTCGGTCACTTCCAGCTCCAGCAGGTGCCCCTCGACCCCGTGCTTGTCCAGCAGGGCGATCACCCGATCCACGAATCCCGGCTCCGCCAGGTTGTGGGCGGACACGTTGACCGCCACCGAGATCGGCATCCCCGACGCTCGCCAGCGCACCAGCTGGGCCAGGGCGGTGTCCAGGGCGAACTCGGTAAGCTGACTAATCAGGGTGCTCTGTTCGGCGCGGGGAATGAAGCGGTCGGGGGGAATGGCGCCCAGCCGCGGGTGGTGCCAGCGCATCAGCGCCTCAACGCTGCGCACCCGTCCATCCACCGCATTGACCTTGGGCTGGTAATGCATTTCCAGGTGCCCCGCCTCCAGCGAAGTTTTCAGCTCACCGAGCAACTGGATGTTCTCGGCAATCCTTAGGTCGATTTCCTCGGAATACCTGGCCAGGTCCTGCCGGCGTTCGCGGCCATACAACAATGCCGCCTCAGCGCGCTGCAGGCAGTTGGCCGCATCCTCGCCCAGACTCGGCACATCCACCCACGCAACACGCACGTCGCCGTGCAGGGAGAACGCCCGGAAGGAGAAGGGCTCCCGCAGACAGTGGAACAGTTCATACAGCCGTTGCTGCTGCTCATCGGGATCGGTGGCGGGGATCAGGCCGCTGATCTCGTGGGTTGCAATACGGTACACACCTGCCGCGTGCCGAAAACGGCTCGAGAAGCGCTCCGCCAACTGGCGGATGACCGTATCCGTTACCCGGTAGCCGAACGCCGCTTCCAGCTCGGAGCTGTTTTCCAGCGACATCTGCACCAGCACATAACTGCCGGAATCCTGGCTGTTACGCAGTCGCTCCAGCAGTGCCAGCCGATTGGGCAGATTGCTGCGAGGTTCGTGGCGTGCCAGCCACTTCAGGTGCCGGAGGTAGCTGCGCAGGCCATCGCTGACGACTCCACTCAGAAGCCCGATCAGTACAAAAAATCCGGTGCGATACAACCAGTTGATAGCCTGCTGCATCTCGCCGGTACGCGTATCGATGGGCATCCAGGGCCCCAGCGCGAGGCCACCAGCGATACCCGCCAGCAACCCGCCCCGTACGCCGAACACCATGCCGGCCAGCAGAATCGGCACATACATGGAGTGGGAGAAAACGTACTTGATACCGCCGGTGGCGTAGACCAGCAGGTAGACGGCGACGATCAACAGTGCCAGCGTCGGCCCCATCAGGAGCCGAATGCGCGCGCTATGGACATCAACCCATTCGACGAGTTCTGCAACCCGGGTACGACCCATCCCGCTCACTCCTTTGAAGTTGCTGCAGTGTGTTCTTGTAATCCGGCGCGGCGGTCGCCTGAACCGACCGTTGTTACTTATACACCATATCAGCATAAGACCGGGTAGGTAACCTGGTTGCCTCAGCATCCTGCCGCCACTATCCGGAAGCCCGAACTCCAATGCCGGGGCACGCTGCCACCCACCCCGGACACCCTACCAGGCACCGGACGGGACGTTTTCCCGGCAGGCGATCGATTACAATAACGCCATGCCTCTGCCTGCTCCCATCTCCGCCACCCGCACCAATCTGCGCCGCCTGAGCGCGATTCGCGGCATCGTGCTCATTGGCCTGCTGCTGGCACTGGCCTTTCTGGTGCGCGAAGACCGCCAGCTGGTCCCGCTGGCGCCGCTGGGCACCACCCTGATTTTCTTCACTGTGGTGACCCTGTTCAGCTGGTGGCGCAGCTACTGGTCGCTGCCCATCGCCGAGCTGGAATTCTTCACCAACCTGCTGCTCGATCTGGTCGTCTTCACGGCGGTGCTCTACTTCACCGGCGGCGCCACCAACCCGCTGGTGTCCTACTACCTGGTGCCCATTTCCATCGCCGCCGCCACCCTGCCGCGCCACCTGATCTGGACCATCACCCTGCTGTCGCTGGCGGCATATACCCTGCTGATGCAGCACTACCTGCCGCTGGAACTGCTGTCGCCCGGCGGCGGCCATGCCCACCATCACCACGAGCCCGAGGCCTGGTTCGATCTCCACATCCTCGGCATGTGGGCCAACTTCGCGGTGAGCGCCGGGGTCATTACCTATTTCGTGGTGCGCATGGCCGAAGCGGTGCGCGAGCGCGACGCACGGATCGAACGACATCTGGAAGACGAACGACGCACCGAGCAACTGCTCGGCATCGCCTCGCTGGCCGCCGGCACCGCCCACGAGCTGGGAACCCCGCTGAACAGTATCCGCATCATCGCCGACGAGCTGCACGACCAGCTGCACACCGATGCCGAGCTGCGCCCCCAGCTGGAGAGTCTGCGACACGCCGTGGACCAATGCAGTACCACGTTGCGGAAACTGGTGGCCACTGCAGAAAGCGAAGCCGATGGCGAGTGGCGCACAGTCAACCTGAAGGATCACCTGGGTCAACTGGCCGAGCTGTGGCGCCTGACGCGCCCCGGTACCGATTTTCGGGTCAGTCTGAACGGCAGCGCCAGCTGCGAGGCGCAGTGGCACGCCCTGGTGGACCAGACACTGACCAACTTGGTGAACAATGCGGTGGATGCCAGCCCGAATCGGGTCGACATCGATGCACACTGGCACGATAACCAGCTTGATCTGGAGATTCGCGACCATGGTGACGGCCTCGATGAGGCCATGCTGGAACAGGCCGGAAAGGCCTTCATCACCACCAAGCGACACGGGCTCGGCCTAGGACTGTTTCTCAGCAAGGCCAATCTCGAACGCCTCGGCGGCACCATCACCCTGGGCAATGCGCCCGGTGGCGGCACCCGCGCCGAGGTTTCCCTGCCCCTCGAACGCCTGCAGGCATGAGCACCACTGCAATGAACGACGAACGACTGCTGATTATCGATGACGACGCCAACTTTGCCGGTGTCCTGGCCGCGGCGTTCCGGCGGCGCGGCTACACGGTGACCTGCCACCACGACGGCGCCGCGGCGCTGGCCGCCTGCGAGCGGGAGGACTTTGATCTGGCCGTGCTGGATCTCAAGCTGGAACACGAATCCGGGTTACAGCTGATCGTACCGCTCAAGGAGCGGTTACCGGACCTGAGAATCGTCGTGTTGACGGGGTACTCCAGCATTGCCACCGCGGTAGAGGCGGTCAAGCTGGGTGCGGAGAACTACCTGTGCAAACCCGCCTCGGTGGCGGACATCCTCGGCGCCTTCGGCAGCGTGGCGCCGGACCCGGGTACGGACATTCCGGAAACCCCGCCCTCGGTAGAGCGGCTCGAATGGGAACACATCCAGCGGGAGCTGGCGCGCAACGAGGGCAACATTTCAGCCACGGCGCGCAACCTGGGCATGCACCGACGCACCCTGCAGCGCAAGCTGCAGAAGCGGCCGGTCAGATCCTGACGGCGATGTCAGTTGAGCACCCGGTAGCCGCGACCACTCATACAGTTGCGCACTACCCGCTGGCGCTCGCTGTAACCGGAGGCTACACCACCGGCACCGCCGGCCACCGCACCCACCCCGGCAGCGCGCTGGGCGGTGGTGGAGTTACCCGCCGCCGCGCCGAGCAGACCGCCTACCACAGCCCCCCCCACCGCGCCGGTGGCTGTGCGCCCCGCCACCCCGACCTGATCGGCGTAGGCACGACAGTCGGCCAGGTCGCGCTGGTAGGTATAGTGGTCGACGCCCTGGGTATCCACGATCACATCGCGACTGCCCACATAGGGGCTCTGACCGGTGGCACAGCCCGCAAGCAGGGTGGCTGCCAGCGACGTCCAGAAAACAGGCTTGAGTTTCATAAACACCTCGTCGTTATCGGTTATACATCGCGGCAAATCGTGGACGGTTGACCCTTCCTGCCTCATGAGCCGTCCAGTCGCACCACTGTGAGGACATTCTTGCCGGCCTCGCTGACGAACACAAGATCTCCGACCGTGACCGTTTGCGCGCACTCGAACAACCAGTCGCTTCGACCCAGCAACGGTGGCTCGAAGCGAGCCAGGCCAGACTTGCCCGGCTCGGGTGGACGCACCACGGT
>JBJHAZ010000083.1:0-7851 GCA_050485225.1 Gammaproteobacteria bacterium | reverse complement strand
GGCTGAAATAATCGATCACCAGACGAAGCGCATCGGCCATGGCTTTCAGCGCGGTTTCGGCATACTGGCGCATGACGTGGACCTGGATGGTGCGCTCCCGATAGTGCTCCTCCAGTCGATTGAAATCGCTTTTCAGGTAACGGCCTTTCTTGTTGTCGTTGATCTCGATGGTCATGGCCCGCCGCATCACCGTCATGCCGTGGTTCAGCGCGACCACACCCTGGTGATGCAGATAAAGCAGCACATGCTCCACGGCGCGACGACGCTGGCCGGGCGGGATGGTGGCGTTCAGCGTCAGATCCCCGGCAATCTGCTCCTCCAGCTCGCCAAAGCTGGTTTCCACCATGGCATCCTTGCTGCGCAGGTCCGGCGGCAGCTTGCCAACCATGAACGGCACGATGACTGCGGCCAGCGCCCGCCGCTTCTCACCCAGCATTTCCAGCTGTGTCCAGCTATAGCCGTTCAGAACGCGCAGTTTCAGATAATCCTGGTTGAGGGTTCTGATCTCGAAACTGCTGCGCTGACCCGTGTCATTGGACTTGTCGCGGGACAGGCTTTTCAGCAACGTCAGCACCTGTACCGGCAATACCGCATCGTCCTCCAGCCGCTCCTTCAGTGCCGACGTGAGCGTGCTCAGGCACAGGTCCTGCCACTGGCCGTCGGATGCGTCGGGGGCGGATTCCGACAGTTGCTCGAACAGGGCCTGCTCCAGCTGCGCGGTCTTGCGCATCTGCTTCTCGGCCGCATTCGAGACACCGTGGCGCAGATATAGGGTCAGCTGAGTGTCGTTGATCAGCAGGCCCAGGGTTTCCATCTGGCGCAAAGCGCCGACCACCTCCTCCTGGGTCTGGCCGGTGAGCTGTATGAGCTGGTCGGTGCTCACGCGCTCGTCGGAGCCAGCACCGCGCAGGTAGTCGAGGATAACCTCGAACTCCTGCCGCTTGCGGTCGGACAGGTTGGCAGCCGCCAGGATACGTGTCGCTTCGTCCTCGTTGGCGCCCAGCTTGGCCGGAAAAATACGGGTGACATTGGCCTCGCGCTTGAGGAAGTCACCGCGCTCCAGCCATGAAATGGCGGTGGTGACCTTGGTCTCGGCATCCCGCTCGCCAATATCGAAGCTGGTGTCCACGCTTTCGTCCTGCAACACCTCACCGGCGGTGATGACCAGCGGCTCGCCATTACGCCGGGCGCTTTCGTAACGCAGTTTGCGCAGTATCTGCTGCACATCCCGCAAGGTCAGCCTTGAGTTCTCGCTCAGCTTGAACTGGGTTTCGATATCGTTGGGGTCGTAGAGCAGCACGCAGTGGGCATGCTCCCGGTCCCGACCCGCGCGACCCGCCTCCTGCAGGTAGTTTTCAAGGGAGCCGGGAATGTCGGCATGGACCACCAGCCGAATATCCGATTTGTCGACCCCCATGCCAAAGGCATTGGTGGCAACGATCACGCGCAGCTGACCGGCCTTGAAGGCGTCCTGAATATCCTTTTTCTCGTTGGGCTCCAGCCCGGCATGAAAGTGCTCGCAGGCCCAACCCTGGTCCGCGATGAAGTGAGCCATCTCCTCCGCCTTGCGCCGGCTCGCCACGAAGATGACCGCACCACCGGTGTTGTCGCCCAGGTATTCGTTCAGCAACCCGAGGGCATGCCCGCGCTTGTCGTTCTGGCTGCACGGCAGCACATCAAAGGACAGATTGGTGCGCTCGGGGCTGCCGATGAAGCTGCGAAACGTCACACCCAACTGCTCCAGGAAGTGCTGACGTATGTCGTTGAGCACGTCCGGCTTGCCGGTGGCGGTAAAACAGCCGATGGGTGCCAGCTCGGTCTCGCCGGTGAACTCACGGATGAAACGGGCGGCGTACAGGTAGTCCGGCCGAAAGTCGTTGCCCCACTTGGACAGGCAGTGGGCCTCGTCAAAGATCCACGCGCCGATACGGCGCTGGGCAATGGCTTTTCTGAAACCCTGATTGCGAAACTGCTCCGGCGATACCAACAGGATGCCGATATCGCCCATCTGCAGCTTGTCCAGCACATCGGCCCGCTCCGGCAGGGACAGTAGCCCGTTCAGGGCTGCGGCGCATTCGATGTTGCGCTCCAGCAGCCCGTCCACCTGATCCTTCATCAGCGATTGGAGCGGCGAGATGATGATCGTCAAGCTGCCATTGCGATGGTAACGATTGAGGGCCGGAAGCTGATAGCAGAGGGATTTTCCGCCGCCGGTGGGCAACACCGCCAGCACATTTTCACCGCGCATGCCCGCCAGCACGGTGTCGTGCTGCAGGCTGTGTCCCTCGGATTCATGGCGAAAATCGTCAAACCCGAAGTATCGCTTGAGTTCACGCCGTGGATCGTGGGTACTCCGGCAGTACTGACAGTCGTCAGCGGCACAGGGAATGTCGCGCAATTCGCGTATCAGTTGCCCGGTTTTCGGGAATTGATGATAGACCCACGGCGCCAGGACCGAGTTGCCACCCGACACGCGCAGCCACGCCAGCGCATAGGCCAGCGGCCAATGCCAGTCGGGATCGGACAGCTCGTGTTCCAGCAATCGTTTCAGGCGCGTTCGGCACACCTTGAGGTCACGCCCCAGTGCCGGGTCCGACTCTTCCAGCAACGGTGGAATCAGCTGCGCCACCTCGCCCAGCGGCAAGGCCGGGCGACCGGTCAAGCCGGCCAGAAGGGCTCCAGCTCCACTGCTGGCATCGGCCCCGATCAGGCCCTGATAGCACAGCAACTCGGCCTGCCGTTGCTCGCCCAGAAGCGTGAAGGCCGCCCCCTGATCACCGAACAGCTCCCAGGTGGCGCGGCAGTCCGCCAACGGCGAGTTGAGGCTGGCGCGTACCAGCTTGTAGTCCTTGATCAGGCGGTGGTAAGGGTTTTGTGGAAAGGCCATGGGCGACAGCAACAGGGTGTCGATCACCGGCAGCGCGAGCACCCGGGGAGTTTCACCGACCTGCTCCAGCACGGGCAGGTCATGAGCCAGGATATTGTGCCCCAACAGGCAATCGGCACCCACGCTCATGGTATCGATCTGCTCAAGGACACGATCGAGCGGCGACGAGCTGTTGACCTTGCATTCAAGCGCATCGCCGGAATCAACCCGCAAGGCGCCTACCATCAAAACGGGTGGTGGCTGCGCCTCGGAGGCGGCGAAACCGGTCTCAAGGTCCAGAATCAATGCTGATGATGGGTACTGACGCATGAATCCCACATAATCCCTTCCAAGCGGGCCAGGCCCAAGCGGCCTGTTCAGCGTATCTCGCGCTGCCCAACATCCCTGCGCGCTTCACGCACGCTTGATTGTTCGTTATGAGGCACGATCCGTGCCTTTTGGTGCTCGACCCCCACTGCCCGGCACGGAACACCTGACTACGTATTCTATGCAGGCCGGGTCATCAACGCTACAAACGCTGTTTAGACAAGCTTCTTCTGTCGGCAGAGCCTGCTCCTCCATCGGCCGCCATTATCAAAAAGTACATCATCGAGTCGCTTGCGACGTTCCTGTGCAATCCCTGTCTGCCGGGGTGGCATTGGCACCGCGAGTTACGCCAGAATGGATGCTGCGATGAAGTCAACTAATGTATCCATAAGGACCGCATCACAATGTTCAGAACCACTCTCAATTTCGACATGCGCTCAGCGGAGTTCGGTGCGCCCCAGGAGGAGCTGTACGCCGCCGCGCTCGACATGATTGCCCACGCCGACCGGAGTGACGTAGACCGGGTCAATATTTCCGAGCACCACGCTTCGGAAGACGGGTATATCCCGGTTCCCGCCTTACTTGCCGCTGCGGCAGGTGCGCGTACCGAACGTATCGCCATATCCCTGGGGGCCATTGTGCTGCCCTTGCACGACCCGGTGGACGTAGCCGAGCAGATCGCTGTTACCGACCTGATTTGTGGTGGGCGCCTGCACCCGGTGTTGGTGGCCGGCTACGCACATCACGAGTTCCGCCTGTTTGGCAAGTCCCTGGCTGAACGCGGTCGCCTGATGGACGCGGGGCTGGAGGTGATTACGCGCGCGCTGGCCGGCGAACGGTTTCGATACGGGGATCGCGATATCCTTGTCCGCCCCCTGCCGCACAATCGCCCCGCTCGACTTTATGTGGGCGGCGGCGTTCCCGCTGCGGCCAGGCGCGCGGCACGCTTCAATGCGGGCTTCTGGCCCATGAAGAACGACTTGGTTCCTCTTTATGAGGCGGAGTGTCGCAAGCTGGGGCACGAGCCCGGGCCGGTTCTTCCGGGCTCTGTGGGCATTTTTGTGGCCGAAGACGTTGAGCGAGGCTGGGAGGAAGTCGGGCCCTACATCGAGCATCACCTGCGTGCGTATGCCGCCATCAGTGCCGACGCGGCCGAGTCGAACTCGCCCATGCACGGCTTGACCACGGCGGATGCCATCCGCAAGTCCGGTGTGTTCCAGGTGGTTACGCCCGACCAGAGCGTGGAGCTGGCCCGGACGCGCTCGATTTCATTGATGCCGCTTATCGGCGGGCTCGACCCGGAGAAGGGCTGGAAGAGCGTGGAACTCTTCACCCGCGAGGCAGTACCCCGGATTCGGGAGCTCGGTGAGTTCAGGGGCGACTACGCCTATGCCTGAACCCTGGGCTTGAACGCGTTTCGAAACCCTGAAACGCCTTTCTTCACGGGTAGATCGCCGGCCTCAACCACCGACTGACGAATCCGCTATTTTGCTCACTGATGCAGGACCGGTGTCATTCAAACAGCGGCCCTGCAATCCGCTAAAAGCGCACACTCCAGTCGGTTGTCGAGGTTGGCATCTGGCTGGCCGAGCAGCAGCGCCTTGCCACAGACAAGGCGCATGCACACTCTCTTCAGTAGGAAATACCCACAGACAGCCCCAGTTCACGTGGCTTCGCGTAGTTTGCAGTGAAACCTACTCCACTCGCGGCCGTCGCTGAATCAGGTAGATTGCCGCGCACGCTGTGTGAAAGGGAATTTGTCATGACTATCCACTCCTGAAGTACTGAACGGCCTCGATCATGTGCCCCTCAGGGTCCTCAAGCAGCACCGCCCGCACCCCGTGCTCGGCATTGTCGTGTATCCCCACGGCCACCTTGCCGCCGAGGTTCTTGGCCGTCGCGACCACAGCGTCCAGATCGTCGACCACAAAACCCGTCCAGGCCGCACCGGTCGGGGGACAGGGTCGCGTCAGGTAGCGCGAGAGGATGAGCACATGGGCCTCCCGCTGACCGCCTGGCGATAGAACCACCTCCTCCAGGGCGTACTCGTGCTCATCGGCGGTCAGCCGATGAGCGGGTTCGAGCCCGAAGACCGCGCAGTAGAACCGTTCCGAGTTTTCAAGATCCCGGACCACCAGCTTGGTGAAGGAAAATGCGCTCATGAGTCAAAACCTTTTTTGAAACAAGGGAAACACCTGACCAACAACCCCCGCGATCACGAAACCGGGAAACCGCTGGCGCTCGCAAAAGATAGCATTTACTATCTTATACCAGCGGGCAGCAGAAGCCACTCTATCCACCCGACGTACTGACCGGTGAACGGCCGGGATGACGATGCCAAACCTCACACCTGCCGGTAGCCCACCCTCGCGCCGCCGCGCAGACGGCTCTCCGACATGAACCGAATCTCAACTGAAAAAAGGAGCGTTACATGAACCATCTTGATGGTCTGGGCTACCGCGGCAAGACCTGTGTAGTAACGGGCGGTGCGTCCGGCATGGGCGAACAGGTGGCTCGCATTCTGGGCGAGCTGGGTGCGCAGGTGCATATCGTCGACATCCAGCAGCCCAAGGTCGAGCACGCCGGTTTTCATGCCTGCGACCTGTCCGATTTCGATCAGGTTCGAGCCACCGCAGCCGCGTTGCAGGCGGTCGCACCTGTTCATTTCCTGTTCCCCTGCGCCGGCCTGCCACCGATGGTGAAAGGCCCGATGTACTGTATGCGGGTGAACTACATCGGCACCCGTTTGTTCGTGGAGAGCCTGCTGCCCGCACTGGAAGACGGCGCCGGCATTGCCCTGATCTCCTCGGATGCCGCGATGGGCTGGCAGGGCAATCTGGCTCAGAGTCTGGAAATGCTGGCCATCTCGGACCCGGACGAGGCCTACGCCTGGTGCGAAGCAGACCCCGACAAGCGCGTACGCGATGGCTACACCAGCTCCAAGGAGATGCTGGTGGTGTGGGTGCAGAATGCCGCCGTGAAGCTCGGCCTGGAGCACCGTATCCGTCTGAACGCCATCGGTCCCTGCCCCACCCGGACGGCGTTCATGGACGCGCAGGAAACCGCACTGCCGGAGGGCTTTCTGGATGCCTGGCCCTACCCGTCCCTGGGGCGCATGGCCACCGCCGAGGATCAGGCCTGGCCGCTGATCCTGCTCAACAGTCCGCTCAACGCCGCCATCACCGGCACCTTCGTGTACACCGACCAGGGGTTCGCCAGCGGGGTGTTCACCGGCGCCATCGATCCAGCCTTCATGGGCGGCAAGAAGCCGGCCTGAGTGGCAGCATCGCACGCAGCAAGGCCCCGCAGCGGCGTGCGATGCCTACCCAAAACGGGTGTCAGATTTTTTTACACCATCGTCACCCCGCTCATCCCGGGGACGAGTGGCTGCCGTGGCACAACAATACCATTCGTCCCCGATCAGCCACCGCTCATCCACCCACCCTCGGCTCCCGACCGTTCGGACACGGACGAGCGGTTTATCCCCCTGAGCACTGACCGTCGAATTCCTTTACAACGCAGCGATATAAGCACCACGAGATGATTTACAAGCCGTTGTTTTTATTAATATAAAAATATGGCACGCCAGTTGCTTTATAAATGGCAGAGCCAAGGATCGGCAATTCTCAGCAAACGTATTTGACTGAATTTGAGGTAACGATGACCACTTTCAAAACAAGCTTCAGGAAGATCCTTGGCGGACTGGCGCTGATTGCAGCCAGTACTGCCGCTCAGGCGGCTCCGATTGAGTTCTCCACCACGCAGAGCGGCTTGAACATCAGCGGCGGCACTACGTTCAGCCTGCAGACCGGCTACAACCCGGCAACCGATACACTGGGCAGCCTGCAGCTGACCCTCAACTTTGCCAACGGTCATAACAACGCCAGCAACAACGCCTGGGCCGACAAACCCTTTGACGTCACCTTTGGCGACATCACGCTCAATGGTTCGACCGCGGCATCCGTGACACTCAACACTACCGCGTTCAATGTCGACACCAGTCAATACATATCTTCTCAGGGGATTTTCAGCTTTACAGTCGCTGACCTCCACACCCATGCGCGTCTGACCGGCTACACCCTGAACATCTCCGGTGTCAGCAACCCGCAGCAGGAGCAACCCCCCATTATTGCTCCGATGCCCACTGTTCCTGTTCCCGCCCCCTCCACCCTGGCGCTGTTGAGCCTGGGCATCCTGGGTGCGGGCCTGATGGGCCGTCGCCGCAACGCGGCCATCGCCTGATCCACGTCATACCCGCCGGTCCGCCTTCGAGCGTACCGGCGGTAGCAGAAAACAAAAAGCCGGCATCCGTGGATGCCGGCTTTTTTGTGCGCGATCCATCGACGGGGCAACCCCGCCGTTCGCGTCGGTAGGCCGCTAGGGTTATCTCACCCGACGCCCTCCTCCACCGGAAGCCGACCCTGTTCCGGCACCCGCCGTTCGGCGATGTAGGTATAGATCACCGGCAGCACGAACAGGGTGAACAAGGTGCCGATGGTCATGCCGGCGGCGATCACCAGACCGATGTGGTTGCGCGCCACGGCGCCCGGGCCGCTGGCGATCACCAGCGGGATGACAGCCACCACGATCGCTGCCGTGGTCATCAGTACCGGCCTCAAGCGGACTGCTGCCGCTTCGATGATGGATTCCTCGAAAGC
>JBJHAZ010000082.1:0-8033 GCA_050485225.1 Gammaproteobacteria bacterium | reverse complement strand
GACATGCCGCTCGTCGAGGTAATCCCTGAAACTGATTGCAATGGCCATGACAACACCTCCCGGTTCGCGGGTAGACCCATGATGTTGTCAGTGTAGAAGTCATGGCGCGATCAGCTCAGATCGTCGCCGCTTATGGGCAGGCTTTCTTATCAGCTTCGTGAATAAGCGCGGGAATCGCTGGCGAAGCCCCGGCATCCGCAATGAACCGGGGCACCCTGGGGCTGACGCCGGTCAGCAGCTCGTAGGAGATGGTGCCGGCGGCGCGGGCGATTTCGTTGATATCCAGCCCCCTGCCCCACAGCACGACGTCATCGCCCACTACGCTGTCCGGCAGATCGGTCAGGTCCACCCCGAGGCTGTCCATGGATACCCGGCCCACCAGGGGCGCGCGCCGGCCGTTGATCACGACCGGCGTACCGCTCGGCGCATGTCGGGGGTAACCGTCGCCATAACCGATGGCCACGGTACCGATACGGCTGGGCCGTCGGGCGCGCCAGGTTTGGCCATACCCGACACACTCGCCCGTGTCGATCTCACGGATCGCCACGATACGGGAGGTCAGGGTCATCACCGGGCGCAACTCGGCCTCGAGCGGGTGCCCGGCGGGAAAGGGCGATGATCCGTACAGCATGATGCCGGGGCGCACCCAGTCGGCGCGGCTCTGCGGCCAGGCCACCAGACCCGCCGAGTTGGCCAGTGAGGCGGGCCAGTCGAGACCGGCGGTCATGGCCTGGAAGCAGCGGATCTGGCGCTCGGTGCAGTCGCTGTCCAGCTCATCGGCGCTCGCCAGATGGGTCATCAGGCGCAGGGTGTGCGGCCCGCTGCCGAGCCGCTGCACGGCCTGGCGGAACTGGACCTCGTCAAGCCCGAGGCGGTGCATGCCGGTATCCAGCTTGAGCCAGAGCGTCAGGGGCCGATCCAGCGCTGCCGCCTCCAGCATGGCCAGTTGTTGCGGCGAGTGGATCACCACCTGCAGGTCCAGCCGCGTCACTTCCTCCAGCTCCGCCGCCTCGAAGCAGCCGCCGAGCAACACAATGGGCCGGAGGATCCCGGCCTGGCGCAGCTGCAGCGCCTCCTCCACCGAGGCCACGCCGAAGCCATCGACGCCCTCTTCGCCCAGTGCAGCCACCAGCGCCTGCGCCAATCGCACCGCGCCATGGCCGTAGCCGTCCGCCTTGATGACGGCCCAGGCACGGGCGGGGGCGGCGTAGCGTTTCGCCAGCAGGTAGTTGTGACAGAAGGCACCGGTATCGATCAGGGCCTGAACGGGGCGGGTCATACGGCGGTCGGTTCACGCAGGTTGGGTTGGGCGCATTGTGCCACAGCGCCGCAACAAATCACCGCAGCTCCCACCACAGCATCAGGGGCACGGCAATGAAGGCCATCAGGGTGGAGACGATCACCACACCGGCCACGGTCTCGCCCTCGCGACCATAGCGCAGCGCGATCAGGTAGTTGAAGACCGCCGTGGGCATGATGCCCTGCAGCAGCACCACACCCCGGGCCGCCCCCTCGAGCCGGAACAGTGCCACGCACGCCAGCGCCACCAGGAAACCGCCGCCGATACGCATCACGGAAACCGCCAGGCTGCGACCCCACAGGGAGGCCTGCAACCGTGCCAGGGAGACGCCCAGGGTAATCAGCATCAGCGGAATCGCCAGCGAGCCGAGCATCTCGACGGTGTGATTCAGCCACAGCGGCAGTCGCCACTGCCACACCAGCATGGCCAGCGCCAGCAAGGCCGCGTAGACCACCGGTTGGGTCAGCAGATTGCGCAGGCCGTCGGTGGTCGAACTCCTGTCGGGGTTGGCGATGAAGATACCCACCGTGAACTGGCTCACCATCAGCACCACAAACACCGCCAGGGCCAGCGCCAGCCCCTCCTGGCCAAAGGCGAACAGGCACAGCGGCAGGCCCATATTGCCGCTGTTGGAGAAGGATATGGCCGGCAGGTACAGGTGCACGGGCCACCCCAGCAGCCGCAGCACCAGCGTACCCAGCAGCAGCGTCGCCAGCAGCATCACCAGCGTGACCAGCCCCACCTGCAGGAAGGCCGCCAGCCCCACATCCACCTGCGCCATCACCGAGATCACCAGGCAGGGCGCGCCCACCTTCATGATCAGGCTGGTGACGAACTCGGTGGGATAGGGCGCCACTGAACGACCCCAGCCATAGCCCACCAGGGTGCACAGCAGCACCGGCGCAATGATGTTGAACAGCTGCAGCAGCATCCATTGACTCCCAACGATGGACCGGGAAGGCACGCCAGTGGCGCCTGTCCCGGGCCGGGCTATTGTGACTGCGGCGCCCTTCGGGTGGAACCTTGACGACGCGGCACTATCCAAGATCCAACCACCCCACTCCTGCCAGGCCAGCACGGATCACGACTTCATCCGACACTGACCACGGCTTCGCCCGACACTGACTATGGCGCCGCCCGTCATGGCGTCGGCGGGCCCGGTCAACCAAAGCGCCCGCGAACCGCTGTGAACCGCATGGGCCTGAGCGACCGGGTGCAGCCGTCGGTCGCGCGTTGCCTGTTGGCAGCCATCACTGCAGAATGGGGTATCAATAACCGCGCACTCGCCGGCGCCGAGGATTGCCCTTGCAATGAACGTGTTGATCAGATCAGGACTGCTCGCCCTTGCCTGCGGCGCGCTGCTGACCGGTTGCCAGACCCAGAGCACCGCGCCGCAACAGGAGCCGGAGAGCACAGCCACAGCGCAAAGCCCAGCCGGGACCCATGGCTCGAGCCAGGCCCACAGCCGGCAGGATAATGGCAACTCGCCGGGCGCGCCGGCCAACGACACCGCCAGTGCACAGCCCGTAACCACGGACTCCACCCGCCCTGATGCCCCTGCGCCGACCAGAGGCGGCCCCGTCAGCGACGAGGAGGCCCGCGACGCCCTGGACGAACGCCTGGCCGGCTCGGTGGGGGACTTTGACCGCATGATCCTCACCGAGCGCCGCCGCATCGGCGGCGCCGCGCTGCCCGACGACGGCATGGGAGCAGCCGGTAATGGCACCGGCAACGGAGCCGGCAATGACACGGGCATCCACGGCTCGGCCGGCAATGGCCACGATGCCGGGGATACAGGCAACGGATCGGCGACCGGCCAGCAACAGGCACGAGGTGGCGCCACCGACGACGCGCGCCACGCCGCCACACAACTGCCGGGCAACGCGCCGGGCAGCCACGAGAACATACCCGACGATATTCCCTCCGGTGAGAACGACGACATCGTCGCCCGCCAGATTCGCGAGGCCGCCATCAACGAGCCCGACCCGCAGCTGCGCGAAAAATTGTGGGATGAATACCGCCGCTACAGGGGGCTGAAATGATGGCGTACCCGCGCTGCGATGCTTACTCGCCAACGTCCCGCCTCGGCATCCTGCTCCTGTCGGTACTGTTTCTTGCCCTGCTGGCCGGCTGTGCCGGCCCGACTGCCGGCAGGACCGCCTACACCCCACTCGAGCGCCCCGCCGTGATGGCGAGCGAGGACCAACTGCTGGACGTGGGTATCCTCACCTTTGACCCGGGGCTGGAGAACCTGCGCGGCAGGGACACCACCACCCTGCCGGAAATCCGCCAGGCGGAGTCCATGTTCCTCGCCAACCAGGTGGGCGAGACCCTGCAGCGCAGCGGCGCCTGGGGCGCGGTGCGCATGATTCCCGGGGAGAAAACCGTCACCGACGTCTATGTGCAGGGCCTGATCCTCGACTCCGACGGCGAAGTGCTGGAGCTGCGGGTACGCGTGAGTGACACCAGTGGTCGCCAGTGGTTCGAACGGACCTATCGGGCCGTGGCCGACCGTCAGTCCTATGCCGGCAGTCACCCCCACGGTGATCCGTTCCAGAGCCTGTACAACCGCATTGCCAACGACATGCTGCAATACCTGTCGCGGCTGGAGCCGGCACAGATCACCGAACTGCGCACCATCTCCGAACTGAGGTTTGCCCGGGATTTCGCCCCTGACGCCTTCGACGCCCACATCGCCACCGACCGCCGCGGTATCCACTCGGTGGTGCGCCTGCCCGCCACCAACGACCCGATGATGCGCCGCATCGGCTCACTGCGCGAACGCGACTACCTGTTCGTGGACACCCTGCAGGAACACTACGACACCTTTTCCCGCTTCATGGAGGAACCCTACTCCGCCTGGCGCGCCGCCAGCTACGAGGAGACCGTCGCCGCCCGCAGCCTGCGCCGGCAATCCTGGGCCCAGACGGCCGGCGGGATCGCCGCCATCGTCGGCGGTATCGCCGCCCAGACCAGCGACAACCCCTCGGTGCGCAGCGCCGGTGTGGTGGGCATCGGCGCCGGCGGCATTCTGGTGAGCAGCGGGCTCGGCAAGCGGGCCGAGGCGCAGATGCACGTGGAGGCGCTGGTGGAACTGGGCAACTCCCTCGGCTCCGAGCTGGAGCCCCGCGTGATCGACGTGGAGGACCGCACCATCACCCTCACCGGCAACGCCGAGGCCCAGTACGAGCAGTGGCGTGAGATACTGCGGGAAATGTACCTGCAGGAGCGCGGCAGCATCTGACTGCCCCCGACCGACCCGCCGTATGACCGACGATTCCCGGCCTGACCCGATCAAGCCCGCTGCGGTGCCCCTATCGAGCCCGGTGGCCAGGTCGAGCCCGTCGGACCCACCTCGGCACACCGACCGCAGCGGCGCCCGCGGCCACCGGTCCGCCGAACCGGCATCCGGCGCCACACACCCCTGGCTCTGGCCCGCCCTGGCCCTGCTGGTGCTGGGTGTGCTGGTGGTGATCTTTGCGCTGCCCCGCTGGGTCGCCTCACCGACCCCAGCCCCGGGCAACGGAGCAACACCCGCGCCAGCCCCCGGCAATCAGGCCCCGCAGGCGTCCCAACAGCAAGCCCAACAGCAGCCCCAACAGGATGCCGAGCAGGAAGCGGCCCGGCGCGACAGCCAGCCGATACTCGCCCGCCTGCCGGCGCTGCGGGACGAGCTGGAGCAGCGCGCCGTTTCCCGCTGGGCCGACGCCGGCTATCGGGAAGCCGGGGCACTGGCCGAAACCGGCGACCACCACTACCGGCAGCGGGATTTCGTCCACGCCCTCGATCACTACCGCCAGGCGCAAACCCGTTTCGAACAGCTGTTGGAGCAGGTCGAACCGCGCACCGAACAGGCCGTGGCCGACGGGCTTGCCGCCCTGGACGCCGGCGATGGCGAGGCCGCGCAGGCCCATTTCGAGCTGGCGCTGGCCATTACAGCGGATCACGAGCCGGCCCTGCAGGGGCTGGCGCGCACCGAAACCCTCGACGAGGTGCAGGCCCTGCTGGACGAGGCCACCCGGCTGGAAGCGGCGGAGGATTTCGAGCCTGCCCTGGAGCGCCTTGAAGCCGCCCTGGCACTCGACCCGGAAACCGGCGCCGCCCGGGAGGGCCGCGACCGACTTCGTGAACGCATCGCCGAGCGACGCTACCGCGAGGCCCTCGACCGTGGCTTTGCCGCCCTCGAGGCCGGCGACTACCGGGACGCCCGCGAGGCGTTTGGTCAGGCACTGGAGATTCGCCCCGACGACAGCGCCGCCCGGACCGGCCTGAACCAGGCGAACAACCGCCTCACCGAGCGCCGCGTGGCGGCCGACCTGCAGCAGGCCAGACAGCTCGAACAACAGGAACGCTGGCCCGAGGCCGAGGCCCTGTACAGCCGCCTCTACCGCGACGACCCCTCGCTGGTGGACGCCCGGGTTGGCCGCCTCCGCAGTGCCGCACGCGCTGAACTCGACACCGAAATCGAACGAATTCTCACCGATCCATTGAGGCTTTCCAGTGAGTCGGTACTCACCCACGGTCAGGGCCTGCTGCGCGACGCCCGCGCCATCCACCAGCCCGGCGCACGTCTTCGGCGCCAGATCAGCGCCCTCGACCAGGCGCTGCAACAGGCCGCAATCCCGGTGCCGGTGACCCTGCGGTCGGACCAACGCACCCGGGTGACGCTGCTGCGCGTGGCAGAGCTTGGCACACTGGAGCAGAGGGAGCTGAGCCTGCGGCCGGGCCGCTACGTGGCGACCGGCAGCCGCGATGGCTACCGCGACGTGCGGGTGGAATTCGAAGTGCCGCCGGGCAGCACCGGGATGACCGTGGAAGTGATCTGCCGGGAACCGGTAAGAGGATAGACATGCGAGATAGGGGTGAGGGATAGCGATGAGCGACAACCATCAGCGCGGCGACGACGCAGGGGTACCCATCCAACCGGCCCGATTCGAGCCACTGGACGGACCGGCGCGCGCCACCGCCCGCCGCTGGCGTCCGCTCGCCATCGTGATCGCGGTGGCCCTGATCGCCGTGGTGCTGGCTGCCTGGTTCGTGGTGACCGGCCGCGCCCTGCAGGTGCACACCGACCCGGCGGACGCCCGGTTGCGCCTGTCGGGCGGCCCCGCCCTGCGGCTCGGCAGCCATTACCTGGTGCGTCCCGGCGACTACCGGCTGCACGCACAGGCCGAGGGCTACCACCCGCTGCTGATCGATATCCGGGTGGACGATACACCGAGCCGCACGGTCGAGGCAGTACTGGAACCCCTGCCCGGCATCCTCACCGTGACCAGCACGCCGGAGGCGACCGAGGTACTGATCGACGGCCAGTCGCGCGGTACCACGCCGCTGACACTGGAAGACCTGCAGGCAGGCGCCTACCGGCTGGCACTGCGCACGCCGCGCTACCGATCCCGCGAGGAGACCATCGAGATCACCGGCTTCGGCGAAGCGCAGGCGCTCGACTGGAGCCTCGAACCCGCCTGGGGCGAGGTGACCCTGCAGAGCCTGCCGGAAGGCGCCGAGGTGAGCGTCGCCGGCGAACGGCGCGGCACCACACCTTTGACCGTCGAGATCGTCGAGCCGGGTGAGTCCGTCACCGTCAAGCTCGCCGGGCACAAGCAGTGGCAGCAGACCGTCGCCATCGGCGCCGGGGAGCGACTCACCCTGCCGGCCATCGAGCTGGAGCCCGCCGACGGCCTGGTCCAGGTGCACAGCCAGCCGGCGGGCGCCGCACTGACCGTCAACGGTCGATTCCGGGGCCAGACACCCGTGGAACTGGAGCTGTCGCCCGACGCCGAACACGAACTGTCGCTGTTCCTGGAGGGCTACCGCACCGCCCGGCGCAGCGTTGCGGTCACCTCGGGGCAGGAGCAGACGCTCGACATCCGCCTGGAACCCGACCTCGCCGAACTGCGCATCGAGGTGGAACCGGCCAGTGCCGAAGTGCGGGTGGACGGTACACCCCGCAATGCGGGCACCACCCTGCAGCTGCCGGCGCGGGCACACCGCATCACGGTCTCGGCACCCGGTTACCTGAGCCACGAACAGACCGTCACCCCGCGCCCCGGCGTGGCCCAGACCCTGAACATCCGACTCACCTCGGAGGCCGAAGCCCGCCGGGCGGAACGCCCCGCCCGGATCACCACCCGCGCCGGACAGACCCTGCTGCTGATGGAGCCCACCGACCGCTTCACCATGGGATCATCGCGCCGCGAGCCCGGCCGGCGCGCCAATGAGGTGATGCGCGACGTGCGGCTCGAGCGCCCGTTCTACCTGGCCGACAAACCGGTGACCAACGACCAGTTCCGCCGCTTTCGGGAGAGTCACAGTTCCAGCCACGCGGAGCGCCAGACCCTCGATACCCCACAGCAGCCGGTGGTGCGCGTCACCTGGACCGACGCGGCGCTGTACTGCAACTGGCTGAGCGAGCAGGAAGGGCTGACGCCGTTCTATACCGTGAGCAACGGCGAGGTCACCGGCCACCGGGCCGAGGCCGACGGCTACCGGCTGCCCACGGAAGCCGAGTGGGAGTGGGCGGCGCGTACCACCCCCGGGGGCGACCTGCTGACCTTTCCCTGGGGCGATGGCTTTCCGCCAACCACCGTGACCGGCAATTACGCCGACGCCAGCGCCCGGCACCTGCTCGGCACCACCCTGCCGGACTACAATGACCGCTTTGCCGTGTCCGCGCCCGTGGGTCGTTTCGCGGCCAATGCCCGCGGCCTTTACGACAAGGGCAGCAATGTGG
>JBJHAZ010000081.1:0-8061 GCA_050485225.1 Gammaproteobacteria bacterium | reverse complement strand
GTCGGCGTGGCCCTGGATCATGGCGCACCTCCGCCTGTATGGCGCAGTCTCGGGTTCATCCAGACCGCCACCAGATCCGATACCAGGTTGAACAGCACGATGAGGGCGGCGAACAGCACCGTGGTACCCATGATCATGGTGTAGTCCCGGTTGAAGGCGGCCTGCACGTAGAAGCGTCCCAGCCCCGGGATCTGGAAGATGGTTTCCACCACGAAGGAGCCGCTCAGCAATCCGGCAAACGCCGGCCCCAGAAAGGCCACCACCGGGATCAGCCCGCCGCGTAGCGCATGCTTGTACACCACCACCCGCTCCGGCAGGCCCTTGGCCCGGGCTGTGCGGATGTAATCCTGCGACAGCACCTCGAGCATCCCGCCGCGCGACAGGCGCGCGATGTAGGCCGCGTAGCCGGTACCCAGGGTCAGCGCCGGCAGGATCTTGTCGCCCGGCAGGTTGCCCCAGCCGGACACCGGTACCCACTCCAGCCAGATGCCAAAGACCAGCACGGCCAGCGGCCCGAACAGCATCGATGGCAGGCAGATACCGATCATGGCGGCGGACATGGGCAGGTAATCCTGAGCGGTGTTGGGCCGCAGGGCCGCCACAATGCCGGCGCTGGCGCCGATGAGTACGGCCACCAGCATGGCGTAGAAGCCCAATTCCAGCGTGGTGGGCAGGCCGCTGGCGATCAGCTCGCCGACGCTGCGACCGGGATAGCGATACGAGGGGCCGAGGTCGCCGCGGGCCAGGTCGCCGAGGTAGTCCACATACTGGCGCCACACCGGCGCGTCCAGGTTGTAGGTGGCTTCCAGAGCTCGCTGCACTTCCTCGGGCACGGCCTTCTCGTCGTCGAAGGGGCCGCCCGGCGCGGCGCGCACCAGGAAGAAGGTGACGGTGATCACCGCCAGCAGGACCGGGATCGCCTGCAACAGCCGCAGCAGCGTGAATCTGAGCATCGGCTACAGCTCGGGCGCGGCGGGTTCGCCGGCATCGAGGGACAGGTGGCGATAGGGGATGTGGTTGAGCAGGTTGGCGGTGAGACCCCGCACCGAAGGGTGCACCAGCCGGACGCTGTTGTAGGTGTATACGGGAATGATGGGCGCATCCTCGAGCAGCAGCCACTCGGCCTGACGGAACAGGTCGTAGCGCGCCGCCTCATTCTCGGCGCGGGGCGCCTCGCGCCCGATCAGGCGGTCGTAGTCGGCGTTGACCCAGCCGGTGCGGTTGTTGCCGCTGTCGCTGAGCCACATGTCGAGAAAACTGTTGGGGTCCACGTAGTCGCCGATCCAGCCGGCACGGGCCAGCTCGTAGTCGAGGGCATTGACCGAGCTGAGAAAGACCTTCCAGTCCTGGTTGTAGAGCCGCACCTCGATGTTGAGGTGCTGATTCCACATCTGCTGGACGGCCACGGCCAACTTGCGGTGTGCTTCACTGGTGTTGTAGAGCAGCTCGGTGACCGGGAAGCCCTGGCCGCCCGGATAGCCCGCCTCCGCAAGCAGCGCGCGGGCCTTTTCCGGGTCGAAGTGCTGCGGGCTGTTGGCGGTGTAGCCGCGGGTGTCCGGCGGGGTGATGGTGTAGGCCGCTCGCTCGCCGCCACCGGTGACATGCTGCACCAGCTGTTCGCGGTCGATGGACAGGGCCAGGGCCATGCGCACCCGTCGATCCGACAGGTGGGGGACCGTGGTATTGATGCGGTAGAAATAGGTGCCCAGGTAGGGACCGATGCGCAGCATGTCCGGTGCCTGCTCGCGATAGACGGGAATCTTGTCGATGGGCACGGAGCTGGTGACGTGCAGCTGGCCGGCGCGGAACATGCGCTCTTCGGTGGTGATGTTCTGCACCGGGTGAAAGTGGATGCCGTTGAGGCCGATGTTGTCCGCATCCCAGTGGTAGGGATTGCGGGTGACCTCGATGATGCGGTTGAGCTGCCAGCGGGTGAGCTGGAACGGACCGTTGCCCACGAAGTTGCCGGCGCGGGTCCATTGGGTGCCGCGTCGGACACTGGCATCAAATTTTTCCAGGGTCGGCCGATGTACAGGGTATAGGGAAAAATGATCGAGCAGTTGCAGGAAGTAGGGCGTCGGGTGTTCCAGGCGAACCTCGAGGGTCCGGTCATCGATGGCGCGTACCCCGACCTGGTCGAAATCCGCCAGTTCACCGCGATGGTAGGGCTCGGCGTTCTTGATTGGATACAGCATGTAGGCGTAGTAGTTGCCCAGCTCCGGCTGCAGTGCCCGCCACCATGACCAGACATAGTCATGGGCCGTGTGAGGGTCGCCGTTGGACCAGCGCGCCTCAGGGCGCAGGTGGAAGGTATAGCGGGTCTCGTCCTCACTGACCTCCCAGCGATGGGCCGCTGCGGGTACCGGCTCGAGGGTTTCGGGGTGCTTGCCCACCAGGCCCTCCAGCAGGGCGCCGATGATGCGGCTTTCGGGCACCCCGGTAACGATGTGGGGGTCCAGCTCCTGGGGTTCGTCGGCATTGCCCAGGTGCAGGATGCCGTCGCGGGCGCCGGTGACCACGTTGCTGTCGCCACGTTGGCAGGCGGTGAGGCACAACAAGGACAGCAGGATGAGCGTGATGGTTTTGATGATGTCGTCCCTCGGGGCAGGCGGTGCTCGTCTGGGTGGTATGGTAGCGTTACGGATACAGGATAAAAACCGTTTGAGGAGTTTCCCGTGCTGAAAACCATGACGCTGGCGACCGCCCGACCCGGTCTGGCCCCGGCTGCCTTCAGGCAGCACTACGAAAGTGTCCATGCCCCTCTGATCGAGTCGCTGGTGCCCGAGATCGTCGAGTATCGTCGCAGCTATGTCCAGCACGACCAGGTGCTGGTGCTCGGGGACGATGGCGCGGCCCCGTCCCCCGGTTTTGACGTGCTCACCGAGACCTGGATGCCGGATCAGGAGGCTGTACGGCGCATGATGGTGCGATTGGCTGCGGGCGATGGGGAGCGGATTGCCGCCGACGAAGCCCGGTTCCTGGATCGTGGCAGCCTGCGCATCCTGCCGGTGGAGGAATACGTTTCGCCCCTGAATACCCCGGGGCAGGAGCCCGATGAAGGGATTCCGATGGGTGCCTGCAAGGTGCTGATGCTGGCCAAGGCCCGATCAGGTCTGTCGCGGCGATACTTTGTCGAGCGCGTCGAGGCGGAGTTCGTGCCGGCCTTGCTCGACCGGTTTCATCAGGGCGGACGCCACCTTTTTGCGGCCCACGCCCGCAACTATCTGATTCCGGGCAAGCAGGTGGACCTGGCGCACGTGGAGCAGCCGGCGGCGGCATTCGATTGCGATGTGGTGTTCGAGTGCTGGTTTCGCGACCGCAAGGACCAGGCACTGTTTCTGGATGGTTGCCGGCAGCTCGAGGGCGACCGCGCCTTTCAGGTGGAGCAGGTCAAGCTCATCGACGCTGCGCGGATCCTGCTGGTGCCGGTGGATGAATGCATTTCCCGGTCACGTCAGGGTGCAGCCGGTTGATAACTGCCCGGTGATGGGTGGCCAACCCGGGGGCGACATAACACCAAGAATAGATAAGGCCCGATGGCCCCGCCGCGGCATCGGACCAGTGGGAACGGAACGGTCACGGGGCCTGCCCCCGGTGGCTGCACACGACAGGGATATGATAACCGCTTGAAGCGCTACGGCCGGCCATTTTTGCCCGACGACAACGCGGGGGCGCAGCCCTTGTGGGGCCGCTGCCTGTGCCTGTTGCTGGGGCTTCTGTCGCTGGTGTGGGCGCCGGGCTCTGTCGGTCAGAGCACGGTCAGCGAGGCCCAGCTGAGAGCCGGTGTCATCGTCGCCATCCTGCGTTATACCCAGTGGCGTGATGATCGGGACGGCGCCGACCTGCCGGTTTGTGTCATCGGCCATTCCCTGGGTTTCGAGACCCTGCTGGCTTCCGGTGCCAGCATACCGGTAGCCGACCGGATGCTCGCGCTGCAGCGGCTGGAATCGATTGAGCGCGTCAGCGACTGCGCCGCGGTGGTGGTGGGTCGGGACCTGACACCTGCCGTGCGGACAGCGCTCGCCCGGCTGCCGCTGTTGACCATCTGCGATGGTTGCGATCACGCCGAAGACCACACGGTCAATCTCTTCATGCTCAATCAACGTATTCGCTTCACCGTCAACCTGGCGTCGGCTCGCGAAGCTGAAGTGAGTTTTGGTGCCGCGATGCTGGAGTTGGCTGCGCAGGTGGATCCATGATGAAGCCGGTCGACCGAGTCCGTCGTTCCATCTACGCCCAGCTGCTCTTTGTGGTGGCCGCCAGCCTGCTGCTCGCGTTGCTGTTCGTGGGGGTTGCCCTCGAGCGGCAGAAACTCCATTACGAGGAACGGGGCCTGCTCGAGGAATTGCGGTTTTCCGGTGAGCTGCTGGCCAATCGCACGGTGGCGGCACTGTTGTTCAACGACCCCGCGGCAGTGGCGACCAACATTGCCTCGGGGCGCTTCATACCCTCGGTGATGCGCGTGTGTGCCTACAACGACGCCCTCGAGAGCGTGGCCGATTTTGTGCGCGACGGCGTCGAGGGGGACTGTGCCGGATCGCTGGCTGCAGCGGAGGTGGCCCAGGAAGTGGCCATCGACCGCGACCGTGCCTGGGCGGTGGTGCCGGTCGAGGATGATGATCGTGTGCTTGGATACCTGCAGATCGTGGCGACCACGGACCTCATAAGGCAGCGGGTCCAGAACGCGCTGCTGGTGGTGGTGCTCATTCTGGGCGGCGCGCTGGTGGTGGCCTTTGCCCTCGGTGCCAGGATGCTGCGCCGTGCCCTGCATCCGCTCAGTGTGCGCAACCGGGATGTGCGCGTGATCGCCGACAAGCCGTTCACGGACCACCGGGCGCGCAAGTTCCACAATGACGAGGTGGGCGATCTGGTGGACGGGTTCAACCGCATGCTCGATGCCCTGGCCGAGGAAAATGCCGCCCTCCATCAGTCGGAAAAGCGCTTCCGCACCCTGGCGGACAACTCGCCGGTGGGAATCTACCTGAAGGACGCCAATGCGCAGCTGCAGTACGCCAATGGCAAGTGGTCCGAGATCACCGGGCTGTCCGCTGCCCGGGCCGACACCGACCTGTCGGGTCTGATCGCGGAAATGGACTGGCCGCGCTACCGGCGCATGGTGCACAACGTGATCGAGGGACAGCAGCCGGATCACGTGGAGTACAGTTATCGCCCCCCCGGTGCGGAGCAGTCGCGAATGCTTCTGGAATATTTGGCGCCGGTGATCCAGCGTCGGGCCGGCGGGGGCGAGCCCGAAACGGTCGCGGTGATCGGATCGGTGCTGGACGTCACCGAACTCAAGCAGGCCCAGATGGAGCTGGAGCGGCTCGCTTTCTACGATCCGCTGACCGGCCTGCCCAACCGGCGCTTCTTCCGGGATCATCTGCAGTATCAGATGGCCGCGGCCGGCAAACACCGCCAGACGCTGTCGGTGCTGATGATCGACCTGGACGATTTCAAGCGGATCAATGATTCGATGGGCCACGACGCCGGTGATCACCTGTTGAGTATCCTGGGTCAGCGGTTGCAGGAATGCTGTTTCGAGGAGGACGTGGTGTCGCGGCTGGGTGGCGATGAATTCATCGTGCTGCTCAATACCGCGTCGAAGATCACCATCGAGACCGTGGTCGAGCGCATCCAGCAAGCCATCAATACCCCGGTGGAATTTCACAATCGCATCATTGAGACCCGTTGCTCGATCGGCGTGGCCTGCTTTCCGGTGGACGCCGCCAGCGCCCGCGATCTGATCAAGCACGCCGACATTGCCCTCTATGAGGCCAAGGCCATGGGGCGTAACCGCATGGTGTACTTCTCGTCGGAGCTGAACCGGGTCCTCCAGGAGCATATCGCTCTGGAGATCAAGCTGCAGGACGCGCTCAGGAACGACCGCCTGAGCCTGTATCTCCAACCTCAGGTGGATGCCCGCAGCGGCAGGCCCGTATGGAGCGAGGCCTTGCTGCGGTGGCACGACGAGGAACTGGGCTTTGTCCCGCCGGACAAATTCATTCCCATCGCCGAGGAAAGCGGCCTGATCTGGGAGGTGGGCCAATGGGTGACCCGGGAGACCTGCCGCCTGTGGCGCGACTACGGCACGCGGCTGGCAGCGATCGGGATCGGGGGTATTTCCATCAACCTGTCGCCGCGGCAGTTTTACGCCGGCGATCTCGTGGAAGCGACGCTTGCCGTGTTGCGGGAGTACGACGTGTCACCGGCCAATATCGCCTTCGAGATCACCGAGTCGCTGGTGATGGAAGACATCGAGCTGGCCATGCTGACCATGCGCCGACTGCGGTCGGAGGGTTTCCAGCTCGCCATGGACGATTTCGGCACCGGCTATTCGTCCCTGTCCTATCTCAAGCAGTTCACCATCGATCACCTCAAGATCGACAAATCCTTCGTCGACGGCTTGCCGGATGACCAGAACGACTCGGCCATTACCGGTGCCATCATCGCCATGGCGCGCCAGCTGGGCATCGGTGTGGTGGCCGAGGGGATCGAGACCGAGCAGCAGATGCAGGTCCTGCTGGCCAACGGCTGCGAGCGGATGCAGGGCTACCTCTTTGCCCGGCCGGTACCGGTGGAGGAGCTGCTGCAGCGTGGCGAGGGACGGGAGAGCTGAGGAACCGACTCGGGTGTCTGACCGCAGTTGTTTTCCCGGCTGGCCCAGTGGGCCATGCGCAAAGTCAGGTAACAGATCGCGTCGCCCAGTGGCGCAGCTCGACGTTGGCAAAGCTTGAAATAGGCCCACTATTCCTGCGCTTCGCCGCCTTGATCCGCGCCACCGGGCTGCACTCCTGGTGTCACCGAACTTCACGCATGGCCCACTAGAACGTCAGGGTGACCTGATAGGTGAGGGAGCGACCGAAACGCTGGGGCACGTGCTCCAGTCCGGCGCGCCGGGCGTAATCGGCGATCTCTACCCGCTCATCGGTGATGTTGCTGAGTTTGACCCGGTGGTGCAGCTGCCAGTCGCTGGCGGGCTGGTGGGTGAAGCTCGCGGCTAGGTCGACGGTCAGGCTGTCGTCGATGTCGGTGGGTGTGGTGCCCGACGTGCCGCTGCGGTAGTTGCCTACCGTCGAGAGGGTGACGGCCCCCAGATTGCGACTCAGGCCGGCCGAGACCGTGTAGCTCGGTACATACCTGAAATTGTAATGCCGCGTGCCCTCGAGGCGGTCGCCATCGGTACCTCGTTGCCAGTTGATGTTGGCAAAGGCTGCCCAGGGGTCGGCGTTGTAACGGCTCTCGAATTCAATGCCGGTGGCATGGAAGGTATCGCCATTGCTGTACACCAGGCGGTTGAACGCCATCGAGCCGTCCGGCAGCAGCACATCCCCCCGGTCGCGATAGATGCGGTCGCGATAGGAGGCGCGGTAGGCATTGACCTGGAAAAACAGGTTGCCGGCGAACTTCAGGTAAGCGATCTCGTAGGAGGTGCTTTTTTCCGGTGACAGCTCCGGATTGCCGAAAATCGTCTGCTCCGGCGGTATGAAGTACAGCTCGAACAGGGAGGGCGACCGGAAGGACTGGCCGGCAATGAGCTTGACGCTGCTGGTGTCGGAGAGGGAGTAGACCAGCGTGCCACGACCCGACAGGGAGCCGGCGAACAGCTCGTTCTCCACACGGCGCAGCCCGATATTCCACTTCCAGTCGCCCTGCTCGTAGCCGAGGCTGGTGAATACCGAGTACTCCAGCACACTGCGGTCCCTGAGATTGTTGTGGGTCAGGGTGTTACCGTCGGCGTCGAAGTTGCGGTACACCTCGGCGACGCGATAGTCCACGTCGACGCCGCCGTCCACCTGGAATCGGTCGCTCAACTGGCGCGCATAGGTGATGTTGCCGGCCAGATGGTAGCCGGACGTTTCGCCCCGTATCCCCCGACTGATCGAGCGCAGGAAGGCGCGCTCGTTCCAGTCGTAACGCGTCGAGACCCGCAGAGTTGATACCTCATCGGGCCGGGTTTCGTACTGGTAGCCGATCAGATGGCCCCGCAGGTCCTGGCCGCGACCCACGCCCAGGTCGTAGAAGGGTTCGATGCCCATGTAGGCTTCGGTGTTGTCGTAGGCG
>JBJHAZ010000080.1:0-8161 GCA_050485225.1 Gammaproteobacteria bacterium | reverse complement strand
CTGACATGAAAGCTGCCGACCGCTGGCTGTTGCCGGATGGTATCGAAGAAGTTCTGCCCAGTACGGCCATCCACATCGAGCGGCTGCGGCGCGAACTTCTCGATCTGTGCCACAGCTGGGGCTACGACCTGGTCATCCCGCCACTGCTCGAATTCACGGACTCGCTGTTGAGTGGTTCCGGCTCCGACCTCGATCTGCTGACCTTCAAGGTGACCGATCAGTTGAGCGGCCGCACCATGGGTGTGCGTGCCGACATCACGCCCCAGACCGCACGCATGGATGCCCACTCGCTGCGCCGCCACGGCCCGTGCCGGCTCTGCTATGCCGGCCATGTGCTTTACACCCGCCCCCGCAACGCTCTCGAAAGCCGCTCCCCCCTGCAGGTCGGCGTGGAGTTCTACGGGGAGTCGGGGCCGGGCGCCGATATCGAGGTCATCAGCCTGATGATCGAGGCGCTGGAAACCGCCGGCCTGGAACAGCCTCACCTGGAGCTGGGCCATGTGGGTATCTATCGCAGCCTGGTCGAGCTCGCCGGGCTGGACGACGAGCGCGAAGCGGAACTGTTCGACCTGCTGCAGGCCAAGGCTCTGGCCGAGATCGGCCCCTGGCTGGACGCCCATGTGGCGGATGTATCCGTGCGCCACATGCTGGCGCGACTGCCCATGCTGAATGGGCCCCGGGACGTGCTGGAACGCGCCCGGGAGGCGCTCGCCGATGCGCCCGCCGAGTTGCACGCCGCCCTGGATGAGCTCGAGTACGTGGCGGCGGTGGTCGCTGAACGCGCCCCCGAGGTGGGCCTTTATTTTGACCTCAGCGAGCTGCGCGGTTATCACTATCACACGGGGATCGTCTTCGCCGCTTTTGCTCCCGGTCTGGGGCGATCACTGGGGAATGGCGGGCGCTACGACCACATCGGCGAGGCCTTCGGCCGAGCGCGGCCCGCTACCGGTTTTGCACTCGACCTGACGTTGCTGGCCCAGCTCGCCAACTGGGCCAGCAATGAACAACCTGCCATTTACGCCCGTGACGATGGCGATCCCGGTCTGTGGGGAGAAGTCGAACGTCTGCGCGCCTGTGGAGAGCGGGTGATCTGCGGTTTCACCGACCGGGATGATCTGGCGGAACTCAACTGCGATCGTCGCCTGGTTCGTGAGGGCGACCTTTATCGTATCCAACCTGTCAACAGCCAATAGTTTCCGAGATATTGTCATGGGTAAGAATGTAGTTGTGCTCGGCACCCAGTGGGGTGACGAGGGCAAGGGCAAGATTGTCGACCTGCTCACGGATCAGGCGCGCATCGTGGCTCGCTTCCAGGGCGGCCACAACGCCGGCCATACCTTGGTGATCGACGGCAAGAAGACCGTCCTGCACCTGATTCCCTCGGGCATCCTGCGCGAAGGCGTCAGCTGCCTCATCGGCAATGGCGTCGTACTCGCCCCCGATGCGCTGCTACGGGAAATGAAGCAGTTGGCCGAACAGGGCATTCCGGTGCGCGAGCGCCTGAGGCTCTCGGCATCGTGCCCACTGATCCTGCCGTATCATGTGGCGCTGGACCAGGCCCGTGAGCAGGCTCGTGGCAATGCCAAGATCGGTACCACCGGGCGCGGCATCGGTCCCGCCTACGAGGACAAGGTGGCCCGTCGGGGCCTGCGCCTCGGCGATCTCGCCAATATGGAGCGCTTTGCCGAGAAGCTGCGTGAAGTGCTCGATTACCACAACTTCGCCCTGGTCAACTACTACAAGTCCGAAGCCGTGGATTATGAGGCAACCCTGGCGATGGCGCGCGAGTGGGCGGAAGAGCTGATGCCTCTGACCACGGATGTGCCGGAGATTCTCCATACGGCCCGCGAGCGTGGCGAGAACATCATGTTCGAGGGTGCGCAGGGTTCCCTGCTTGACATCGACCATGGCACCTACCCCTACGTGACCTCTTCCAATACCACGGCCGGAGGCACCGCGACCGGCAGCGGCTTCGGACCGCTGTTTCTGGATTATGTGCTGGGCATTACCAAGGCCTACACCACGCGTGTCGGTGGCGGTCCATTTCCGACCGAGTTGTGGGATCAGGTGGGGGAGCATCTGGCCACCCGTGGTCACGAGTTCGGCTCCACCACGGGCCGCGCCCGTCGCTGTGGCTGGTTTGATGCGGTGGCACTGCGTCAGGCGATCCGCATCAACAGCGTCTCGGGCCTGTGCCTGACCAAGCTCGATGTATTGGACGGTCTGGAAACCATCAAGATCTGCACCGCGTATCGCCGTGCCGATGGCAGCGATGCCGGCATCCCCTGTCACGCCGATGATTACGAGTTGCTCGAGCCGGTGTACGAGGAAGTCCCCGGGTGGAGCGAGTCGACGCTGGGTGCCAAGCGGCTGGAAGATCTGCCCGCCAACGCCCGCGCCTACATCGCCCGCATCGAGGAGCTGGTGGGTGCGCCCATCGACATCATTTCCACGGGGCCGGATCGAGTCGAAACCATCGTCCTGCGACACCCGTTCGCAAGCTGAGTCTCGCGCCGGTCTGCAACGGCAACCGGGCGCGGTGCCCGTGTTGCCGTCGCCGGTCAGTGTGTGAGGCGTTCCAGCATATCCCCCGACGTGACCCGCCGGCCCGCCGGTCCGGTGCCTGCCGTGGCCCGGCTCAGCGGTATCGGCGTGGTGTCCACGTGTCGTGCCCGGCGCCTCAGGGCGCCGACCGTACATTCCTCCGGTGCCAGGGTAGCGAACGGGTCGTAGTGCCACAGGCGCATCGCGTTGCGGTGGGTAATCTGGTGGATCGCCTCGTCCGGCAGGTGCGCCAATGACTCCCACAACACCTCCGGCGTATTGGGCCAGGTGCAGTCCGCGTGGGGGTAATCGCATTCCCAGACGATCATGTCGGCGCCCATGTGTTCGCGATTGTCGAGACCGAAGCGGTCGTCGATGAATGCTGTGATCATGTGTTGGCGGAACACGTCACTCGGCAACTTGCCGCCGTAGTTGGCATGGGTCCAGGCACTGTGCTGCTGGAACGCCAGGTCGGCTCGCTCAAGGAAATAGGGTACCCAGCCAATCCCGCTTTCGGCCAGCACTACCTTCAGATCGGGGTAGAAGTACCAGAAGCTCGCGGTCAGCCAGTCCGCGGCACTGCCGGCAATGCTCATGGGAAAGGCGGTCAGCCAGGCATCGATGGGCGATTCGCTCGAGGCGTGAGGGGGTAAGTGGCCAGTCCCCATATGGCAGTTCAGCAGGACTTGCGCGTCATTGCAGAGTTGCCAGAGCGGATGCCAGAGCTTGTTGTGCAGGCTGGGCAGACCGTGGGCTGCGGGGTTGTCCGGGAAGGACACCGAGTGGCAGCCCTTGTCGAGCACGCGGCGCACCTCGGCCACACTCAGCTCCACATCCCACAACGGCAGCAGGGCATTGGGTATGAAGCGCCCCGGTGCGCTGGCGCACCATTCGTCAAGGTGCCAGTCGTTGTAGGCGCGAATGATCCGGGCCGCGTTGCGGCGGTCCCGGGCCTGCCAGAAGGCCTGGCCCGCAAAGCCTGGAAAGCTGGGAAAATTGACCGACCCCAGTACCCCGTTCACGTTCATGTCGTCGATGCGGCGCTGCGCCGAGTAGGCACCCTCCCGAATATCCGCGAACCCGTTTGGTGGCAGCGCGTATTGTTCCCTGGGCCGGCCAACCACGGCATTGATGCCGGCGATCGCGATCTCGCGATCCTCGAATACCCAGCTGGCCAGTCCCGAGGGGTGGATTATGCATCGGGGGGCCGAGGGTAGATGTGCCGGTGGGAGGTGCCCGGCGAACAGGTCCGGTGGTTCGACCACATGGTCGTCGACACTGACCAGTACCAGATCCTTCATTTTCATTCCAGATGCTCCCGAGCGCCGCTGTCGTGGTGGAGGGGCTGGAAGGATAGTGGTACAGGTCGATGGTTGGCGTGTTGCGGCAAATCAAACCGCGTCAAGGGTGCTGGCGGCCGGCGACTGCTGCTTGATACGGATCAAGCAAAGCGGGGGCGGGGTGGGCCGCTCAGCGTTCGGGTTCGCTCCGGTCGCCCATGCCCTGCTCAAGGCCGCGCAGGAATTCACCCAGCCGCTGGCCGGCTTCCTCGGGAGGCAGGCCGCGCCACTGTTCCGCTTCCCGATCGATCTGGCTCATGTCCCGCTCCAGGTTGCGCACCGCTCGTTCGGCGCTGATGTTGGAGAGGATCAGCAGCACGGCGATGAGGCCGAAGACGATGGTGGCGGTGCGCCGGTCGCGGCGGTGGACGAGGGTGCTCGCCTCGATGAGCAGGTAGCTGAACCAGGCGACACCCACGATACTGGCGAGATACGGAAGAACCCCCAGGATGGTGACGACCGGGTAGATGGCGGTGGCGTAGGCAAAGCAGCGGTAGGCGGTTTCGTAGGACTGCTCCGAACCCATCAGTTTCCAGATGAGAAAGACCACGGCCGAGCCGATAAAGGAGCCGATGATGGCGAAGATGGGTATCAGGATGATCGACGCCAGACCGAAGTGCATGGTCCCTATCTGGCCGCGTCCCACCAGTGACAGCAGGGCACCGATGACCCCGGTTGCCAGGGCAAGCACCGCGACAAAGACCATCGGTTCGGCGAAGCCGCCGGTTCGGGGCATGGTTCGGTAAAAGCGCCCCGGTGCCGTCAGTATGCGGCGCGCATCCTCAATGATGCGATGGATGTCGAAGGCCGGTTGTTCGGGCATGGTTGCAGTTCCTTGCGGTTGTTATTGGTTCATCGGTGAACCGAAAAACGTAGGCCAGAAACCGGTGACTGTCCAGTGGCGCGCCTCAGAGTTGATCCATCGTGCGCTCCAGTTCGGCCAGATCGCGCAGTTTCTGTTCGATGATGGCGACCTGGCGCCGGTCTTCGCTCAGTAGACGCATGGCGTAGCCGTAGTGTTCGCGGGCGCGATCGAAGATGCCGTTCAGAACATAGTATTCGGCCCTGGCGAGGTGGACACCGGGAATGTTGCCGGCAAGCCCCCGCACCTCCGCGAGCTGATACCAGATGAAGGGGTCTCCCGCGCGTTCTCGGCTCAGCGCGGCGTAGACACGCTCGGCGTCCTGGTAGCGCGTCGCCTGCCAGTAGGTCTCGGCCAGCAGCACTCGGGCCGGGTAGTAACCGGGGTAGCGGTCCATCAACGCGCGGGTTTCGGCCAGCGCGCCCTCGAAATCCTCCTCTTTCTGCAGCAGTTCGATGCCGGCGATACGGTAGAGGTGGTGCTCGCCGTAGGCATTGAGGCGCTCCAGTTCGCGGCGCGCCTCGTCGAGTCGATTGGCCGCCGTCAGGGAGATAACAAGCCCGTACTGCATGGCTTCCTCGGAGCGGTGCTCGCCCCCCAGGGCGCCGCGAAAATACTGGACCGCTGCGCCGGGATTGGCGGAAACGGACAGCCGCGCCCGGGCGCGCATCAGGTGGTAGTCGAAATTGTCCTCGTACTCCCGGGCCGGATACCGGTTCAGCCGGTTGCGGGCATCGGCGATACGACTCTCGGTGAGGGGGTGCGTGAGCAGGAATTCGGGAGGGCGGTGACCGGTATAGCGCATGCTCTGCATCATGCGCTCGAACATTTCTGCAGCGGCTTCGGGGTTGCGCCCCGCCCGGAACAGCGTGTCCATGCCGATGCGGTCCGCTTCCTGCTCGTGCTGGCGACTGTAGCGCAGCGCGCTTTGCATGGAGGCCGCCTGGCTGGCGGTGATGGCGGCGATGCCGGCGTCGCCGCCCGCCGTGGCGGCGAGGATGATGCCCGCCAGCAGTCCGCCCATGGACGCAACGGCCGAGCGACGCTGGCTGTCCACCCCACGGGCAAAGTGGCGTTGGCTGAGGTGAGCCAGTTCGTGGGCCAGCACCGAGGCGAGCTGGTCTTCGCTGGTGGCATGGATGAACAGACCGCTGTGGACGCCCACCACACCTCCCGGCACCGCAAACGCGTTCATGGAGGGGTTCGGCACCAGTACCAGCTCCAGATCCGGTCGGTCGAGTTCACTGTGGATGCTCAGCTCTTGGAGCAGCTCTTCGAGATACTGCTGCAGGATCGGGTCGTCGAGGGAGGGTACGCGGCTGCGAAACATGCGCAGCCACGCGCGCCCGAGGTCGTATTCCTGTTGTGGCGAGACGATTCCCGACGTGGCATCGCCCAGGGAGGGCAGCTCGATGTGTCGCGACTGTGCCAGGGCCCCACCGTGGGGCAGGATCAGGGCAAGGGTCAGCAGCAGGGCGGTGCAGTGGCGTATCACAAAGGCTTCCGATGATGCATGAGTCGATCGGGGTGGGGCTCCCGGTTCCGACCATTTGACCCGATTCGGGCCCCTGTGTTCAATGGGAGGTGGATCGAATATGCTGATCAGGTCGGCCGGGACGGCCGGTAGTCTGTCGCACTGGGGATCGGTATGTGGAAGGTGCTTGAAGAGTGGGTGGACCGCTACCTCGGCGAACGGGAGGCGGTACTGCTGGCCCTGTTGCTGGTGGGCGCCCTGGCGGTGGTGTGGACCATGGGCTCCATCATGGCGCCGGTGCTCGCCGCGTTGGTCATCGCTTTTCTGGTGCAGGGCGGGGTCAACACCCTGAAGCGGTGGCGCGTGCCCCACCTGATGGCGGTGTGGCTGGTATTTCTTCTCTACATGGGCCTGTTCCTCGCCATGCTGGTGCTGTTGTTGCCGCTGATCGTGCGCCAGGGCACCAGCCTGTTGATGGAGCTGCCGCGCATGATCAAGCAGTGGCAGAGTGACCTGATGCTGCTGCCCGAGCGCTACCCCCAATTTGTCAGCGAGGAGCAGATTCGGGATCTGATTGCCTATGCCACCAATGAGACCACCCGCATCCTGGAGGCCATGCTGTCCATTTCCATGAGCGGCGTCTCCAGCCTGATGGGGCTGGTGATCTATGTGATTCTCGTGCCGCTGATGGTGTTTTTCATGCTCAAGGACCGCGAGGTGCTGGCTCGCATGGTGACCGGCCTGCTGCCCAGCGAGCGGCCGGTCATGCAGCGCATCTGGCAGGAAATGAACCAGCAGATGGCCAACTATGTGCGCGGCAAGGTGCTGGAAATCCTGATTGTGGCCGCGGTCAGCTACATCACCTTCCTGGTCCTCGGTCTCAACTACTCGGCCCTGCTGGCCATGCTGGTCGGTTTTTCGGTGCTGATTCCCTACATCGGTGCCGCTGTGGTCACCATACCGGTCGCCATGGTCGGCTACTTCCAGTGGGGGTGGGGTGATCAGTTCGTCTGGCTGTTGATCGCCTACGGCATCATCCAGGCACTCGATGGCAATGTCCTGGTGCCGCTGCTGTTTTCCGAGGCGGTCAACCTGCATCCGCTGTCGATCATTGTGGCGGTGCTGGTGTTCGGTGGTATCTGGGGCTTCTGGGGTATCTTTTTCGCCATTCCCCTGGCGACGCTGGTAAAGGCGCTCTATAACGCCTGGCCCCGCAAGGAGCCACCGCCGCCGATACTGGACAAGCCCGTCAACCAATGAAATCGTGTCGTAAAAGAGAGGAATCATGAGAACGCTGTTGAGCGGCCTGTTGCTGCTGGCTGGCTGTGTGTCTGCCGTGTGGGCCGACCCGGTCGAGTTTCGTGCCGAGGATATCGTCCGCAGCGAGGCGGACAGTCGCGAATACCGCTACCTGCGGCTCGACAATGGCATGCAGGTCATGTTGGTGTCCGACCCGGACAGTGAAAAGGGTGCGGCCTCTCTCGATGTGAACATCGGCTCTGCCCAGAACCCGACCGAACGCCAGGGGCTGGCCCATTTCCTCGAACACATGCTGTTTCTCGGTACCGAGCGATACCCGGATCCGGCGGAGTACCATGCGTTCATATCCGGCCATGGCGGCAGCCACAATGCCTTCACCGCCATGGAGAACACCAATTACTTCTTCGACATCGCGGCGGATCAGCTCGAGCCCGCCCTGGACCGGTTCTCCCAGTTCTTTGTGGCGCCCCTCTTCAACGAGGAGTACGTGGAGCGGGAAAAGCACGCGGTCCACTCCGAGTTCCGGGCGTCCATTCGCGAGGACAGCCGGCGCTTCATGGACGCACTGTCCGAGGTGGTCAACCCCGAGCACCCCTTCGGTCAGTTCACCGTCGGGAACCTGGACACCCTCGATGGCGATGTGCGCAGTGACCTCCTCGACTTCTACGAGCGTTACTACAG
>JBJHAZ010000079.1:0-8162 GCA_050485225.1 Gammaproteobacteria bacterium | reverse complement strand
CACGCTGCTCGAACCGCTGGTACGCCAGACCCTCGACAATCTCTACAGCCTCGGCCCGGAAGACGCGCTCACCGGCCCGGTAGCGCGCGGCGATGCGGAAACAATGCAGAAGCACCTGGCATCACTGGCGACGCACGGCGACTGCCGGTGGGATCAGGCCTACCGCGCACTCAGCCACCTCGCGGCGGCCATGGCAGCGGGCAAGCCCGGATGCGACCCCGAAGGACTGCACCGCATCCGCAACCAGCTTGATGAGCCAAACTGACATGCCATCCACCGATCAGACTGCTGCCCTGACCCGCACCTGGCGCACAGCCATTCCGCTGCTGGAGGCCATGGCCTTTGAGGTGACCCACTGGGACGGCAGCACCCTCCGTACCCAAGCGCCGCTGGCCTGCAACCACAACGACAAGCAGACCGGCTTTGCGGGCAGCATCGCCGCCCTTGCGAGCATCACCGGGTGGGGGCTGGTCACACTGATCGGCGAGGACGCCGGTTGTAGCTTTCAGGCCGCCATCCGCGACAGCCATCAGTCGTATCGCAAGCCGGTGAAGGGCGATCTGCAAGCTCGCGTGACGGTCACCGACAGCGAGCGGCGCCGGCTCATCTCGGAACTGAGGGATCACGGCAAGGCCAGACTCACCCTGACGGTCGAGGTGGGTACTGCAAGGGACGGCGCCTGCGCCTGCCTGGAAGGTACCTACGTTGCCTGGCAGACCTGATACCCATGCGCCACACACCAGGGCACGTCCACACCATCGATCGCGAGGCCGAACCATGACATCACCTGCAGGCGACCGGCCCGAATATCTCGAAAAGAAACGCTTCTTTGATCGCGTGCTGACCATATACGGTCGCAAGCCGTGCCTGGAAGCGCTGCGCGACCACGAGATCCCGGTCTACCGGCTGCATCTGGCCGACAGCAACAAGTCCGGTGGCATCATCGACGACATCCGCCGCGAGGCCGAGCGCCGTCACATCGACATCGCTCTCCACAACCGCGACGCCCTGTCGCGCATCTCCCGCAACGGGCGCCAGGATCAAGGCGTGGCGCTGGACCTGCTGTGCCCTCACCACGTCAGCGACCGCGACTTCCTCGCCGCACCGCCGCGAGCCAACTGGCGACTCATCGCCCTCGATGGCGTCACCAATCCCCAGAACGTGGGCATGATCGTGCGCAGTGTGGCCGCCAGCCCCTGCGACGGTTTGCTGATTGGCGGGACCGGCACCGCCAGCCTGACCTCACCGCTGGTGAACAAGGCGAGTGCAGGGACGCTGTTCAAGTGTCCGGTGGTGCGTTGCGGGGAGCTGACCGCCAGCCTGACGCGCATGAAGGCGCAAGGCGCCCGGATCGTGGTGCTCAGCGGCGAGGCCCGGCAATCGCTGGCCGACTTTACCTGTGCGCAGCCGGTGGTCTATGTCCTCGGCAACGAGACCCTGGGGGTCTCGAAGGCGGTACGGGCGCTGGCCGACACCGCCGTCTCCATTCCCATGCACAACGGCGTCGAATCCCTGAATGTGGCGGTCACCGCAGCCTTGCTGGCGTTTCGCGAAGCACTGTGAATCAAGGGCGGCCGCAGTGAAGCCGGCCGCTCAGTGATCGCCGTCCTCGCGGCGGTCGAGGCGGAAGGGGTCGGAGCGACGGCGAATACGCCGATAGGCGATCAGCAATGCCGCCGGCAGCAGCGCCAGCAGGATGAAGAAACCCACGATCCCCACCAGCTGCCAGAAATAGGCCACCACATGGTGGCGCGGAATGTTGTAACCGTACACCAGCGCCAGCAGGAACGCCGCCGAGGCGGCGAGGCCCAGCGCCAGCGTGACTCGTGTCTTGCTCTTGCGGGACAATGTCGGCATGAATCTCCATCCGCAGGCACCGTGGCCTGCCGTTAACCCCACAGGCATGCATGCCTGCAGTTGTGATCAGATCGAGCGCCCTGCTTCGCGCAGAAATTCACGAAACGCGGTCTCATCGAGCACCCGGACCCCATGCTTCTCGGCGCTCGCCAGCTTGGATCCGGCACCGGGCCCGGCCACCACACAGTCGGTGTTGGCCGACACGCTGCCGGCGACCCGTGCACCCAGCGCCTGCAGGTGCTCCTTGGCCTCCTGGCGCGACAGGGTCTCCAGCTTGCCCGTGAGTACCCAGGTCTGCCCCGCCAGGGGCTGGTCCGCGGGGTCGCTTTCGGGTATGTCCTCCCAGTGGACGCCCACCGCCTGAAGTGCCTCCACGACCTCGGTGTTGTGGCGATCGCCGAAGAACTCACGGACAAAGTGCGCTACCACCGGGCCCACATCCGTCACCTGCTGCAACGCCTCCTCATCCGCCGCTGCCAGCGCCTCCAGCGAGCGAAAGTGCTGCGCCAGCGCCGCTGCCGTGGCCTCGCCCACTTCGCGGATGCCGAGCGCATAGAGAAATCTCGGCAGGGTCGTGGCGCGGGACTGGTCGATCGCCGCCACCAGATTGGCCGCTGATTTCTCACCCATGCGCTCCAGGCCCGCCAGGGTCGCGGCATCGATCCGGTAGAGGTCCGCCACCGAATGAACCAGTTCGCGATCCACCAGTTGCTCGATCAGCTTGTCACCGAGTCCGTCGATATCCATCGCGCGCCGCGAGGCAAAGTGCCGCAGCGCCTGCTTGCGCTGCGCGGCACACACCAGCCCGCCACTGCAGCGCGCCACCGCCTCCGACGCCAGTCTTTCCACCGGCGAGCCGCACACGGGGCAGGCCTCGGGAAACCGGATCGGCCGGGTATTGTCGGGACGATCCTCGGTGATGACCTTCACGATCTGCGGAATGACATCCCCCGCGCGGCGGACCACCACCCGATCGCCGATGTACAGCCCCAGCCGCTCGATCTCATCGGCATTGTGCAGCGTGGCGTTGCTCACGGTCACACCGCCCACGAACACCGGCTCGAGGCGGGCCACCGGCGTCACGGCCCCGGTACGCCCCACCTGGAACTCCACATCGACGACCCGAGTGACCTCCTCCTGAGCGGGAAACTTCCGGGCGATGGCCCAGCGCGGCGCCCGAGAGACAAAACCCAGGCGCTGCTGCAGGTCCAGGCGATCGACCTTGTAGACGATGCCGTCGATATCGTAGGCGAGCCCGTTGCGATCCTGCTCCAGCCGACGGTAGTAATCGAAACAGGCTTCCAGTGTTGGAGCGACCTCGATCCGGTCACTGATACGGAATCCCCAGGCAGACAGTTGTTGCAATACGTCGTAGTGGGTGGCCGGCAGCTCGAAACCCTCGCTGATGCCGAGCCCGTAGGCACACATCTGCAACGGACGGGACGCGGTGATGCGGGAGTCGAGCTGCCGGAGACTGCCGGCCGCCGCGTTGCGTGGATTGACAAAGGATTTTTCGCCCGCCTCCTGCTGACGGCGATTCAACGCCTCGAAGCGGGCGCGGGGCAGATAGATCTCGCCGCGCACTTCGAGGCGGGCCGGCGGACTGTCGGTATTGAGACGCAGGGGAATGGAGGCCACGGTGCGCACATTGGCGGTGATGTCCTCGCCGGTCCGGCCATCGCCGCGCGTGGCACCGCGCTCCAGAACGCCGTCGATGTAGAGCAGGCTCACCGCGACGCCGTCGAGCTTGGGCTCGCACACCATCGCCGGTTCCAGATTACCGCCGAGACGCTGCCGTATGCGGTGATGGAAAGCCTCCAGCTCCTCATCGCTGAAGGCGTTGTCCAGCGACAACATCGGCAGCTCGTGACTGACGGTGCCGAAACCCGGCAGCGGTTCTCCGCCGACGCGCCGGGTCGGCGAGTCCGACGTCATCAGCTCGGGATAACGCGCCTCGAGGTCCTGCAGCCGTCGCAACAGTCGATCGTACTCCGCATCCGAAATTTCCGGGGCATCCAGGACGTGGTAGCGGTGATTGTGGTGGTTCAGCTGGCGGGCAAGTTCTCCGGCCTCGGCCACGACCGCGGCCGGGGCCGATGACTTCGCTTCGTTCATTGCAGTTCCGTGGCGCGGTAAAGACGGCGTCGCTCGAACTCCTTGACGCGCTGGCGCAGGTGATCCTCGGTCTGGCGCGTCAGGGCACTGCGGCTTTCGTCCTTCAGCTCACCGCCCAGGCCGTCGGCGATGTTGTGGGCCGTGCCGAGCATCTCGTCGAGAACCGCGGAGGGGTTCTCCAGATCGTCGAGGGCCATGAACAGGCTGACGCCGGGGGTACTGAAGTCGTCCATGGTGTGCAGGTCGAAGGTCCCGGGCTTGACACTGTTGGCCAGACTGAACAGGACCGGCCCCATGCCGCCCTGCCCTTCGTGGCGATGGAAGATCTTCATCGAGCCGTAGCGCAAGTCGTTGGCCATCAGCTCATTGAGCAGATCATCGCCCATGAACAGCCCGCCCTGCGCCGCCATGACATGCAGCGCCACCACTTCGGGCTCAGGCTCGTCGCGACGGGGCGCCGGTTCCGCGGCCGGCTGGCGCCGTGCCGGGCGCCGACGGGGTTCCGGCTGAGCGGTCACGGCGGGGGGCTCGTCGCCGAGGTTCAAGGCCTCCTGCTGCGGCTCATGGGCCTGCGGTGCATGGACCTGCAGCTCATGGGGCCTCGGTTCATCGACCAGCCGTTCATCGGGGTCGTCAACGGTATCGATGTCAGGATGGGCAGAAAACGTGTGCTCGGGCTCCGCCCTGGACGCTGTCCCGGCACTACGTGACCGGCTCGCCGCAGCGGGCTCCAGCACCGGCTCCTCGCGTTCGCGAACACGTACCTTGCCGGGCAGTTCGCCGCCATAGGGGTCAAAGTGGTCATCGTCGTCATCAAACACCCGCTGCCGCCTGGCCATGCGGATCTGGCCATAGCTCGACTGGCGCATGCGCCTGATACCGTCCAGGACGATGACCACGATCAGCAACAGGCCGACTGCCAGCAGTATTTCCCGGGTACCCAATTCCATCATTACCCCAATTCAAATCCGCCTTGACAGGCCATTGTAATGAAAACGCGGCTGCATGCTGCAACCTCTCCCGCCCTTCACCGCGATCCGCCAACCCTCCCTGTACGACGGTTCAGGCTTCAGCAAGTTCCGCGGCCTGGTCCACATCCACCGATACCAGGCGGGAGACGCCCGGTTCGTGCATGGTGACCCCCATGAGATGGCTGGCCATCTCCATCGCAATCTTGTTGTGGGTGATGTAAATGAACTGCACCTTTTCCGACATTTCCTTGACCATGCGCGCGTAACGGCCCACGTTGGCGTCATCCAGTGGCGCGTCCACCTCGTCGAGCATGCAGAACGGCGCCGGATTGAGCTGGAAGATGGAAAAGACCAACGCAATGGCAGTCAGCGCCTTTTCGCCCCCGGACAGCAGGTGAATGGTGGAGTTTTTCTTGCCGGGCGGTTGCGCCATGATGGTGACGCCGGTGTCGAGCAGATCGTCGCCGGTCAGTTCCAGATAGGCGTGCCCGCCACCGAACACCTTGGGAAACAGCTCCTGCAGGGATCGGTCCACCGCGTCGAAGGTTTCCCGGAACCGGGTACGGGTCTCGCGATCGATGCGGCGAATGGCGTTCTCGAGGGTTTCCAGTGCCTCGACCAGCTCGGCGTTCTGGGCGTCCAGATAGGATTTGCGTTCCGACTCGACCCGATACTCGTCGATGGCGGCGAGGTTGATGGCGCCGAGCCGCTGGATTCGCTCTTCCAATCGTCGCAGGGCCTCTTCCCAAGCCGCCTCGGAAGCCTCCTCGGGCAGCGCGGCGATGACCGCGTCGAGATCCTGCGACTGATCGACAAACTGTTCCCGAATGGTGCGCTGGCGGGTCTCCACGTCGCGAATCTCGAGGCGCATGCGTTCCAGCTCTCCACGCTTCTCGGTGAGCTGCTGCTCGAAGCCGGCACGACGTTTCTCGATGGCCCGCATCTCCTGCTCGATGCCCTCCACCTCGCGGCGGGCCTCCTCCAGCCGCCCCTCGACCCGGAGGCGCAGCTCCAGTTTTTCCTCCAGCTCGAGCTGCAACTCCTCGGCGGGGTTGTCGTACTCGGCGTAGGTGGCCAGCAGGGTTTCGCGCCGCTCGCGCAGTTGTTCCACCTGCATCTCGAGGCGCTCGATGCCCTCGCGAATGGAGTTCAACTGGGCGCTCACCGAGCGCTCTCGCATCGCCAGCTCGTGCAGGCGGTCGCGCTGATGGCGGGCCCGTTGGCGCGTCTCATCGAGCTGCGCGCGCAGGGTGTCACGCTGATTCTGCAGGGTTTCACGCTGCAGGGTGTCGGTCTCCATGGCATCGAGTGCTTCCTGCAGAAGACCGCGCGCCTCGGCCAGGCTGTCCTGTTCGTGCTGCTGCTGACGCTGCACCTCTTCCAGCTCCTGGTCGGCGCGGGTACGGCGGGCAAGCACCTGCTCACTGCGCGCCTGCAGCGCTCCCAGCCGCGTGCGAGCCTCGCTGGCCTCGCGCTGGCGATCGCTCAACTCGCGGCGCAGCGACTCACGCTGATCCTCGGCATCGCGGGCACGATTGCGCAGGGCGTCGAGATGCGCCTGCTGATCGGCGATGCGTGCCTGCAGCGCGTCGATCTCCTGACCCAGCTGTTCGAGTTCGCCCTTGCGCTGCAGAACGCCCGAAGCCGCATCGGAGCCGCGCGACAGGCGAATCCAGTTGGCACCCAGCCAGATACCGTCACGGGTAATCACGGATTCGACGGCCGTCAGTCGCGGCCGCAGCGCCAGCGCCTCGTCGAGACTGTCGACACCGTAGACGCCCTCGAGGGCGCCGGGCGCCGCACCGGCCTCCACGCGCTCGACCAGCGGTGTCGCAAGCGCGAACGGCCCGGCATCGGCACTCGGCGGCGCGGTGGGGTCGAGCAGCACGACACTGGAGTGGCAATCGCCCAGTGCGGGCACCAGTGAATCGATACCCTCGACGCAGATCGCCTGCAAGCGGTCACCCAGCACCAGCTCAACCGCGGTTTCCCAGCCGGGCGTGACGTGCAGCTCATCGGCCAGGCGCGGTCGCTCCGACAACCGATGCCGCTCCAGCCAGCCGCGCTGTGCCTGGGTGGTGTCCTGCAACGCCGCTTCCTGCAGCGCCTCCAGCGAGGCCTTGCGACCCAACAGCAACTGCAGGGCACCGCGCTGGTCGGTCAGTTGCTGGGAGACCGCTTCGATTTCCGGTCGTAAACCGGTCAACATCTCGGTGGCACCGGTCAGGTTGTCCTCGCTCTCCAGCACGCGTTCCTCGAGCCCTTCGAGTGTCTCGCGCAGGGTCGCCACCTCCTCATCCAACGAGTCGATACCCAGCTCACGCAATTCGGACTGGATGCGGTCGCTGCGCTCCGAGAGCCGCCGCAACTGCTGCTCCAGATGCTGGATGCGGGACTGCTGGACTTCGGCCTGCTGGCGGGGTTCGGCGGCGCGCTGGTTGAATGCCTCCCAGGTGTGCTGCCAATCCTGCATGGCCTCCTCGGCCTCCTGCAGGACTTCGGCCGTGGCCTCCTCGCTTTCGCGGATCGACTCCAGCTCGGGCCGGATCTCGGCCAGCTCGGCCTCCCAGTTGACGATGCGCTGACGATCCTGCTGGAGGTGGGCTTCCGCTTCCTGACCGTTGCGCTCGGTCTGCTCCAGCTCCTGCTGCAGCTCCCTCACCCGGTTCAGCGAGTGTTGGATGCCCTGCTCAAGGCGCGCAATATCGGCGCCCAGACCATAGTATTCGCCCTGGATGCCATTGAACCGATCGCTGCATTCGGTGTAGCGTTCGCGAAACTTCTCCAGCGAGGTTTCACCGGCGGCGCGCTCGGTCACCAGCGCCTCGACCGCCACTTCGTACTCACGGGCGCGAAAACGCCGTGTCTGCAGCTCGGAATCCAGCTGCTGCCAGCGCAGCGCCTGCAACTGGGCCTTGAGCTCGCGCTCTTCCTGCTTGTACTCGGCGTACTTTTCGGCGGCCCTGGCCTGGCGCTCGAGACGCGCCAGCTGACGTTCGAGTTCGTCGCGGATATCGGTAAGGCGCTCGAGGTTTTCCTGGGTGCGTCGAATGCGATTCTCGGTGTCGCGCCGCCGCTCCTTGTACTTGGATATCCCGGCGGCCTCCTCGATGTACACGCGCAACTCGTCGGGGCGGGCCTCGATCAGGTTCGAGATCATGCCCTGTTCGATGATGGCGTAGCTGCGCGGCCCCAGGCCGGTGCCCAGGAAGATGTCGG
>JBJHAZ010000078.1:0-8203 GCA_050485225.1 Gammaproteobacteria bacterium | reverse complement strand
AGGCCATACTCGCCAAAACTCACCTTGCTGCCTCGCTGGGCGAGCCCGCGGTTGCGGCCCTTGTGTTGCTTGCGGAATTTGGTACGTTTCGGTTGCAGCATGGTTATCAGCCCTTACTTGCTTTGGCGCCGGTGGCTTCGGCCTGTTCGCCCGGGAGAATCTCGCCCTTGAAGATCCATACCTTGACGCCAATGATTCCATAGGTGGTGGACGCTTCGGCAGTCGCGTAATCAATATCGGCGCGCAGAGTGTGCAGAGGTACACGACCTTCGCGGTACCACTCGGTGCGCGCGATCTCGGCACCACCGAGACGGCCGCTCACCTGAATCTTGATACCCTTGGCACCCTGGCGGATCGCGTTCTGCACGGCGCGCTTCATGGCACGACGGAACATGACACGCCGCTCGAGCTGCTGAGCCACATTCTGGGCCACCAGCGCAGCATCCAGGTCGGGCTTGCGCACTTCCTCGATATTGATATGTACCGGCACACCCATCAGGGAGGAGACTTCGCGACGCAGCTTCTCGACATCCTCACCCTTCTTGCCGATCACGATGCCGGGGCGGGCGGTGAAGATGGTTACGCGCGCGGACTCCGCGGGTCGTTCGATCTCGACGCGGCTGACTGACGCGTGAGACAGCTTCTTCTTGATGAAGTCGCGTGCCTTGAGATCGGCGTGCAGTTTGCCGGCGAAATCTTTCTTGTTGGCATACCAGACCGAGGTGTGCTTTTTCACAATACCCAGTCGGATGCCGGTAGGATGTACTTTCTGACCCATGAAGCTGTCTCCTAATCCTTGCCTTATTGGTTGGCGACTTTCACTGTGATGTGACAAGTGCGCTTGAAGATCCGATCAGCGCGGCCCTTGGCTCGCGGCATGATACGCTTCATGGTGGCACCCTCATCGACAAAGATCGTCGACACCTTGAGCTCGTCGATGTCTGCGCCATCGTTGTGCTCGGCGTTGGCAATCGCGGACTCGAGAACCTTCTTGATCACCGCGGCGGCTTTCTTGTTGCTGAAAACCAGGGTGTCAAGCGCTTCCTCGACAGATTTGCCGCGGATCTGGTCGGCCACAAGACGCGCCTTCTGGGCGGAGAGTCTTGCGCCACGCAAAATAGCTGCTGTTTCCACTGTCATAAACCCCTTGAAGGTATGCTAACTGGCCGCGCGAATCAGCGCTTCTTGCCCTTCTTGTCCGCGACATGCCCCTTGTAAGTACGGGTCGCAGCGAACTCGCCGAGCTTGTGGCCAACCATTTCCTCATTAATCACGACAGGCACATGTTGCTTGCCGTTGTGTACTGCGATCGTCAGGCCGACCATGTCCGGGCTGACCATCGAGCGGCGCGACCAGGTCTTGATGGGCCGCTTGTCATTGCTAGCGAGCGCAGCTTCAACTTTCTTCATCAGGTGAAGGTCAATGAACGGACCTTTCTTCAGCGAACGTGGCACAGGCTATTCCTCTACTAAAGTCTTCGACACGCCGGGTTACTTGCCGCGACGGCGCACAATCAGGTTGGTGGTGCGCTTGTTCTTGCGGGTCTTGTAACCCTTGGTGGGCACGCCCCACGGAGTAACCGGGTGACGGCCACCGGAGGTACGACCTTCACCACCACCGTGCGGGTGATCGACCGGGTTCATGGCAACACCGCGCACCGTCGGCCGCACACCACGCCAGCGGGTTGCACCGGCCTTGCCGAGTGAGCGCAGGCTGTGCTCGGAATTGCTGACCTCGCCCAGGGTGGCGCGACATTCAACCGGCACCTTGCGCATTTCGCCACTGCGCAGGCGCAGCGTGGCGTGATTGGTGTCCCGCGCCACGAGCTGAGCCGACGCACCGGCACTGCGGGCCATCTGGGCACCCTTGCCCGGCTTGAGCTCGATGCAGTGAACGACGCTACCGACCGGCACGTTACGCAGCGGCAGGGTATTACCCACCTTGATCGGCGCCGCCTGGCCGGAAGAAACCACATCACCGGCCTTCAGGCCCTTCGGGGCAATGATGTAGCGACGCTCACCGTCCGCATAGCACACCAGTGCAATATGGGCGGAACGGTTCGGATCGTATTCGAGACGCTCGACTCGCGCGTCGATGCCGTCCTTGCTCCGCTTGAAGTCAACCAGCCGGTAATGCTGCTTGTGACCACCACCCACGTGCCGGGTAGTGATGCGACCGCTGTTGTTGCGGCCGCCGCTGCGGCTCTTGCTTTCCAGCAGGGGCGCGTAGGGCGCACCCTTGTGCAGGTCGGGATTGACTACGCTGACGACAAAGCGGCGCCCGGGAGAAGTCGGTTTGCTCTTTTTAACAGCCATTGCTAGACCCTCTTACTCTGCTACCGCGAAGTCGATTTCCTGGCCAGCAGCCAGGCTGACGTACGCCTTTTTCCAGTCGGACCGGCGGCCTTCACCGAATCGGGTCCGGCGGGTCTTGCCCTTGACGTTCACTGTGCGAACATCGTCGACCTTGACCTTGAACAGCGTCTCGACGGCCACCTTGATCTCACGCTTGTTGGCATCGGTAGCGACCTTGAACACCACCTGGCCAGCCCCATCGGAGATGATGGTCGACTTCTCGGAAACGTGGGGGCCCAGCAGGACCTTGTAAACGCGCTCCTGATTCATGCCAGCAGCTCCTCAATCTTTTTCAGGGCCGGCACGGTGACCAGCACTTTTTCAAAACGGATCAGGCTCACCGGATCGATCCCGTTCACATCGCGAACATCAACCTTGTGCAGGTTGCGCGAGGAGAGGTACAGGTTTTCATTGACCTCTTCGGAGATGATCAGCGCCTCGTCCAGACCGAAGCTGCCCAGCTTGCTGACCAGCAACTTGGTCTTGGGCTGCTCGAGCTCGAAATCCTCGACCACAACCAGGCGATCCTGGCGCGCGAGCTCCGACATGATCGAGCGCAGCGCCGAGCGGTACATCTTGCGGTTCAGCTTCTGGGCATGATCCTGCGGGCGGGCCGCAAAGGTGACACCACCGGAGCGCCACAGCGGGCTGCGGATGGTGCCGGCACGAGCGCGGCCACTGCCCTTCTGGCGCCAGGGCTTCTTGCCACCGCCGGACACTTCAGAGCGGGTCTTCTGGGCGCGGGTACCTTGACGGGCACCGGCCAGGTAGGCAACAACGGCCTGATGCACCAGATCCTGATTAAACTCGTTGCCAAAGGCGACGTCAGAAACTGAAACGGTTCCTGCACTACCGCCCGGAGTAGCGATATTCAATTCCATGGTGATTTCCTCAGGCCTTAACAGCTGGGCGAACGAGCACGTCTGAGCCAGGCGCGCCGGGTACGGCACCCTTGATCAGGAGCAGATTGCGCTCGGCGTCGACTCGCACCACCTCGAGATTCTGAACAGTGGTGCGGGCTGCACCCATATGGCCAGCCATCTTCTTGCCCTTGAAGACACGACCGGGCGACTGGTTCTGCCCAATGGAGCCGGGGGCGCGGTGCGACAGGGAGTTGCCGTGGGTAGCGTCCTGCATGGAGAAATTCCAGCGCTTGACGACACCCTGAAAGCCCTTGCCCTTGGAGGTACCGGTGACATCCACCAGCTGGCCGGCTTCGAATTGATCGACCACGACCGTCCCGCCGACCTCGAAGCCTTCGAGGCTTTCACCGGGAACACGCAGCTCCTGGAGAGCACGACCGGCAGCAACACCGGACTTGGCGTAGTGACCCGCCACCGGCTTGGCAACACGGGAAGCACGACGCTCACCCACAGCCACCTGAACGGCCGCATAGCCGTCGGCCTCGGGGGTCTTGACTTGAACAATGCGATTGGGCTCCACCTCGATCACCGTCACCGGGATCGAGCGGCCGTCATCAGCAAAAATGCGAGTCATGCCGCATTTGCGGCCAACTATACCGATATTCATCGACTTGTCTCCGTGTACGGGGCTTTTACCCGCTATGGCCGCCCATTCCAGAGCGTTACACACGCCCGGCGTGGGCCAGGCCCGTCTTTTTTACCTGGGGCTATCAGCCCAGGCTGATCTGAACCTCTACGCCTGCGGCAAGGTCCAGCTTCATCAATGCATCAACCGTCTTCTCGGTCGGCTCGACGATTTCCAACAACCGCTTATGGGTGCGGATCTCGTACTGGTCACGCGCGTCCTTGTTGACGTGAGGCGAAACCAGCACAGTAAACTTCTCTTTCCGGGTAGGCAGCGGAATGGGGCCACGAATCTGGGCACCGGTGCGCTTGGCCGTGTCCACAATCTCCATCGTCGAGGTGTCGATCAGCTTGTGATCGAACGCCTTGAGACGAATTCTTATGCGCTGACTCTGCATTTACCAGAAACTCCGAATGACTGCTTGACCGCCAGACTGACCAGCAGCCTTTAAAAGGGAGGCGGAATTCTAGGGTCCACCCCTTCTGGTGTCAAGCGCTTTTGGGCAACTTGTAGAAAAAATCGGCGGGCGGCCCCTGAAGCCACCCGCCAGGGTCATCAGGCGAGGATTTTCGATACCACGCCGGCGCCCACGGTGCGTCCACCTTCGCGGATCGCGAAGCGCAGACCTTCTTCCATCGCGATCGGCGCGATCAGGGTAACGACCATCTTCACGTTGTCACCCGGCATCACCATCTCGACGCCTTCCGGCAGCTCACAGGCGCCGGTCACGTCGGTGGTGCGGAAGTAGAACTGCGGACGGTAGCCCTTGAAGAACGGGGTGTGACGGCCGCCCTCGTCCTTGCCCAGCACGTACACTTCGCACTCGAAGTGGGTGTGCGGAGTGATGGTGCCCGGCTTGGCCAGCACCTGACCACGCTCGACCTCGTCACGCTTGGTGCCACGCAGCAGCACACCGACGTTCTCGCCCGCACGACCTTCGTCGAGCAGCTTGCGGAACATCTCGACACCGGTACAGGTGGTCTTGGTGGTGTCGTTGATGCCGACGATCTCGATCTCTTCACCGACCTTGATGATGCCGCGCTCGACACGACCGGTTACCACGGTGCCGCGACCGGAGATGGAGAACACGTCTTCGATGGGCATCAGGAACGGCTGATCGATGGCGCGCTCGGGCTCGGGGATGTAATCGTCCAGGGTTTCCACCAGCTTCTTGACGGCGGTGGTACCCATTTCGTTGTCGTCTTCACCGTTCAGCGCCATCAGCGCGGAACCGATCACGATCGGGGTGTCGTCACCCGGGAACTCGTACTGGTCCAGTAGCTCGCGCACTTCCATTTCCACCAGCTCGAGCAGCTCGGCGTCGTCGACCATGTCGGCCTTGTTCAGGAACACGACGATGTAGGGTACGCCCACCTGACGGGACAGCAGGATGTGCTCGCGGGTCTGCGGCATGGGGCCGTCAGCGGCGGAGCACACCAGGATCGCGCCGTCCATCTGGGCCGCACCGGTGATCATGTTCTTGACGTAGTCGGCGTGTCCCGGGCAGTCAACGTGAGCGTAGTGACGGATGGAGGACTCGTACTCGACGTGGGAGGTGGCAATGGTGATGCCGCGCTCGCGCTCTTCCGGCGCCTTGTCAATGCCGTCGAAGGCAACCGCCTGGCCACCCCAGACTTCGGCGCAAACCCTGGTCAGAGCTGCGGTCAGCGTGGTCTTGCCATGGTCAACGTGACCAATGGTGCCCACGTTGACGTGGGGCTTAGCTCGTTCGAATTTTGACTTTGCCATTGAGAGCGCCTCCTTAACTGGGACCCAACAGATCTATAGAGTTACCACTACGTACCAACAAAAACTGGAGCTCATAACCGGATTTGAACCGGTGACCTCTTCCTTACCAAGGAAGTGCTCTACCGACTGAGCTATATGAGCTGCATACCTAAAATGGAGCGGGTAGCGGGAATCGAACCCGCACCATCAGCTTGGAAGGCTGAGGTTCTACCATTGAACTATACCCGCCCTAACCGCGCCGCCGTGCCGCACGGACCGGAGCCGGGACTCAGTCGCTCAATGGTCGCCGCGCTCTCGACCGCCAGCACGGCAGTCCAATTTGGTGGTGGGGGGTGGATTCGAACCACCGAAGCTTTCGCGTCAGATTTACAGTCTGATCCCTTTGGCCGCTCGGGAACCCCACCGGAAAAGGCCGGCCATTTTCTTTTTTAAGAAAATAAAAGTCAAGCCCACCGACTATTTATGCCGGATTTTTTACAGAATATGGAGCTGGCGAGAGGAGTCGAACCCCCGACCGGCTGATTACAAGTCAGCTGCTCTACCAACTGAGCTACGCCAGCTTCTGCAATGGAGCCGGGATTCTAGAGAAAGGCGGACCTCAAGGCAAGAGGATTTGTTAAATAATGCGAGCCGATCCACCGGGCTCCGAGTCATGGGCAGGCCAGGGCGAGGCCTTCGAAAACCAGGTCAGCTTCGAGGACGGCCTCCGGCATGAATCGGTGCAGCCGCCACGCATCACCACCGGACAGGCACAGGCAGGGTTCGTCGCCCAGCCCGGCTGCAGCTCGCTGCAGCATCCCTATATATAGTTGTACCAAACCGTGGTTGACCGCTTCCGAGGTGTCGAGTCCCGGGGTGAGCGCCTCGACTGAGGCAAGGTCCACCTGCACAGCGCCCGTCGCCTCACCCAACGCTCGAACGGCGACGCCAAACCCCGGCACGATATAGCCGCCCAGGTGAACCCCGTCAGCAGACACGAGGTCAACCGTCAGCGCGGTGCCGGCGTCCACCACGACACACGCCCTCTGGTGGCGATGCCAGGCCGCGAGAGCGGCAAGCCAGCGATCGACACCGAGGCGACCGATATCGCGGTACCGGGTCGTAAAGCCCAGGACAGCCGGTCGCACCGAACACACTTCCGGCTTGACAGAAAAGAGCGCACCCAAACTCTCGGTAAGCTCGGCGAGCAATGATGGCGACGCCACCGACGCGAGCCTAATTCTGCTCGGAAGAGGGTCGATCGCGGCGAGCTGGGCCGTCAAGTCGGCACCGACCGGTGCCGATCCGCGATCGGGCGATGCGCCGGCGCAACGCCACTTGGCCCGCGTGTTGCCGAGGTCGATATCAAGGATCATGACGGCGCCACCCTCAGGCTGAGCTCGCCACCACTGTAGGGCAGGACCTGCCCATCTCGTTCGATGAGGATGGCGCCCGTTTCGTCAACCCCCCGTGCGACGCCGGTCAATTGATGTGACGGCGTGGACAGGATTACTTCCCGCCCGGCGAGGGCGTCACCCGCCAGCCACTCGTCACGATATTCGGCGAATTTCCCGGGACCGTAACTGGCGAGCAATGTCGAAAGCTCAACCACCAGCGCTGCAGCCAGATGGTTGCGCGAAAGGCGTGTCGTCGTTACGTTGTCGAGGTTTACCCAGGACTGATCGATTTCCATACCCGCCCGGTCAGGCGTTCGGACATTCAGGCCCACGCCGGCGACAATACGGCAGCAGTCGGAGGGATCACCCGCAATTTCCACCAGTATCCCGCCGAGCTTGGCGCCATTGACAAGCAGGTCATTGGGCCACTTCAGTTGCACCTCCGCGGCACCGAGTCTAGCCAGCGCTCGGCGGCACGCGACACCCAGGGCGAGACTCAGCCCCACCAGAGCAGCGACCCCCTCTTCGAACTCCCAGCCGACAGACAGGTAGAGCGAAGCCCCATAGGGACTCACCCAGCGCCGGCCACGTCGCCCACGCCCGGCAGTCTGGCACTCGGCGAAATGAAAGGTACCCGTCACCCCGGCGCCAAGAAGCTCGTCCATGGCGATGCGATTGGTGGAATCGATCACCGGATGCACCACTACCGGTGGCGGTTCGCCCATGCCGAACGCCGCACACGCGCGCGCAATTTCTTCACCCTCGAGGAGGTCGAGTCCACCGGGAATCCGGTATCCCTGCCCCCGGACCGAGTCGACTGCTATCCCCAGCCCTTCGAGCTTCTGGAGCTGCTTCCATATCGCCGCTCGGGAAATTCCGAGACGGGCACCGAGGGCCTCTCCGGAGTAGGTTTGGCCGGTTCGCAACTCGTCAATGATGCTGAGCAGGGTCTGGTCGGGGATCATTCTCTGGGTCCATGGTTCCTGCCGTGATTATAAACGGTCGAGCCTCGTCAGGTTGGCCAGGCAGAATAATCTCGATACGCCTGATTCCTTGGACTGCCCTGACGCAAAAAACCCCCTGCAGTTATCTGCAGGGGGTTTTGCTTTAGGCGCCTGGCGATGCCCTACTCTCGCATGGGGAGACCCCACACTACCATCGGCGAAGACACGTTTC